>WTHY01000196.1 GCA_011522945.1 Alphaproteobacteria bacterium | reverse complement strand
GATATAGTGTACTTCAAGCGTCCGACAGACAGTATATGGCTTAGCGTTCATGTCTCAAAATAGTGATATAATACCCGTGGAATTTCCAACAGATTTCGCAGAAGCGCTTTCTAAGCGATATTTGGAATATGCCTTATCAACCATCACATCACGTTCTTTGCCAGATGTGCGTGATGGGTTAAAGCCTGTGCATCGGCGTCTGTTATTTGCCATGCGTCAGCTAAAATTAGACCCAGATCAGGGGTTTAAAAAGTCAGCTCGTGTTGTTGGCGATGTGATGGGTAAATTTCACCCACATGGGGATGCTGCGATTTATGATGCGATGGTGCGCCTCGCACAGGAATTTGCCATGCGGTATCAGCTTGTTGATGGCCAGGGAAATTTTGGCAATATTGATGGCGATAATGCAGCTGCTATGCGCTACACAGAAGCACGCATGACTGAAGTGGCACGCCTTCTTTTGGATGGTATTGATGAGGATGCCATTGATTTTCGCCCAACATATGATGGCGAAGCAGAAGAACCAGTATTGCTGCCAGCAGGATTTCCAAACCTTCTAGCAAATGGTGCACAAGGTATTGCCGTTGGTATGGCAACCAACATACCGCCACATAATGTAGTTGAGCTTGCAGATGCTGCCCTACATCTCATTAAATATCCAAACGCAAGTATTGAGACGATAACTGGCTATGTAAAAGGGCCTGACTTTCCAACAGGTGGGTTGCTAATTGAGCCGCGTGAGTCTGTTGTTGAGGCGTATCGCACTGGCCGTGGCAGCTTTCAGCTCCGTGCAAAATATACTGTTGAGCGCGAAAAGGGCGGTGCATGGCAACTTGTTGTTACAGAAATACCGTTTCAGGTACAAAAATCTAGGCTTATTGAAAAAATGGCTGAGATGTTGCAGGCAAAAAAACTGCCAATGTTGGCAGATATACGAGATGAATCTGCAGAGGATGTGCGTATTGTCCTTGAGCCGAAATCTCGAAGGCTTGAACCAGAAATCGTTATGGAAAGCCTTTATCGACTAACAGAGTTGCAGACAAGAATACCTTTGAACCTCAATGTACTTGATAAAGATGGCAAGCCAGGTGTCATGAGTCTGCCAGAAGCGCTGCGTGCTTGGCTCGATCATAGGCGAGATGTGCTGTTGCGTCGTAGCACGTTCCGTCTTGAGCGTATTGCAAGACGTTTGGAAATTTTGGAAGGCTATATCATTGTCTTCTTAAATCTTGATGAAGTCATTTCTATCATTCGCGAGTCTGATCATCCGCGTGATGATTTGATGCAGCGCTTTGCCCTAACTGAAACACAAGCAAATGCGATTTTGGATATGCGCCTTCGCTCGCTTCGCCGCTTAGAAGAAGAGGGGCTTCGTCAGGAAAGAGATGCGTTATTAGAAGAACAATCTGGGCTGCAAGCTTTGATTTCAGATGAGGTAAAACAATGGTCAGAAATTACTGGCCAAATTAAGGACCTAAAATCTACATTTGCTAAATCAGATACGCGCAGAACTATTTTAGCCGATGCCCCTGACATTGATTTTGACCCGAATGAAATACTTGTTGAAAAAGAACCAATCACGGTGATTTGTTCTGAAAAGGGTTGGATTCGTGCCATGAAGGGGCATCTTGCTGCAGATACGGAATTTAAATTCAAAGAAGGTGATGGACCTGCTTTCGTGCTGCATGCAGAAACAACTGATAAAATCTTGATTTTTACAGATGCAGGTCGGTTCTACACATTATCGGGCGATAAATTACCAAAAGGTCGCGGGTTTGGTGAGCCTCTCAGCTTAATGCTAGACATACCGGCTGATGCTGGGCTTGTTGGCATGATCAAAGGTGATAGCAAGGAGATATTTATTGCTTCAAGCAAGGGGTATGGTATGCGTATCGACGGTGCGTCCGCGATAGCGCAAACCAGAAGCGGTAAACAAATCCTAAATCTAAGCGCAGATGCAAAGGCAAAAATCTGTTTACCTGTTACAGGTGATACGGTGGCTGTAGTTGGACAAAACCGAAAGCTATTAATTTTTGATATTGCAGAGGTGCCACAACTTGCAAAAGGCAAGGGAGTCATTTTGCAACGTTATAAAGATGGTGAGATGTCAGATATCAAACTATTTAACAAAGCAGATGGCTTAACATGGCAGATGGGCGGCGGCAGAACGCGCACTGAGACTGATTTAACGGTCTGGACAGGAAAACGTGGTGGCGCAGGCAAACTGCCTCCAACGGGCTTTCCAAGGCCAGCACGCTTTACATAATCAGACCCGCACAAGCCATTGATTTACGTCTTTTGTGGCTGTTGATAAAATATAATGGTCATAGTAGGTGGTTTCACTAATATCTGCCTACTAACAGGCGTGATATTTGGCTCGTTGTTTTATGATAGTGCCCCAGTCTTGTAATTTAGCTATGCAAAATTATAGTGTTTGTCGAACCTGGTTTGTCGCACCTATATGATTAGGGCTAGGCTTTGGTAATCTTACATTATTGAATGAGGGTGATAAAGCGCTGCGGCTTCACCTTGCAACTTCTTCATATATGTCATGGCTGATTTAGCTATTTGCATGATCTCTCTTAGATTTATCTGCAAACAGACTTGTTGCACCTTATGCTGCAAGCCTTCTTAATGTAGCTCAGATATGCTGGTAGTGCTGCTTTGGATTTATTGGCGCAAGGGCTGCCAGATGCCATCTTTGAAGATTTCGGCAGGTGAGAAGCGTGCTTTATATTGCATCTTTGGACTCTCCTTGACGTAATAGCCAAGATAAAGCCAGTTTAAATCCATCTCACGGCATAATTCCATTAAATCAAGTATCATAAAGCTACCAAGAGAGCGTCGCTCCTCATATGGAGAGAAAAAACTATATACAGCACTTAGCCCATCAGATTGTACATCTGTTAACATGCAGCCGATGAGCTCTCCTTCAACTGTGCGATACTCAACCAATACGGTTTCCAAAGGACTATTATGGACCATATTTTGAAATTCATCAAAACCCATAGCAGCCATCTGACCATCTTTATGTCTATTTTTCAGGTAGTTAATAAATAGATCATAATGTTCATTACTAACAAGTTTACTCGTGCCAATACGTTGTAAATCTTGGTTGCTGCGCCAAATACGCTGTAAATTACGAGACAGCTGGTGACGGCCTGCATCAATTCGGATAGGCAGACATGCTTGGCAGGATTTACAAGCAGGTTTATAGACCCAATTTTCGACACGCCGATACCCAGCGCGTGCCAACCTATCATGATAATCTGGATGTTGTGAGATATCAGCAGCCAAGCGCTGTTCTGTCTTGCCTGGCAGATATGCACATTCGTGCGTGCGGGT
>WTHY01000208.1 GCA_011522945.1 Alphaproteobacteria bacterium | reverse complement strand
ATAATAAGTGAGGCATTCGTGCCACCAAATCCAAAACTATTAGACATGGCATTGCGAACTGTGCGTGTTTTGGCTTTCAGGGGTACAAGATCCATACCTTCCATCACTGGCTCTGGATCTTCCAGATTCAATGTTGGTGGGACCTGACCATGATATACCGCCAATGTAGAATAAATAGCCTCAATCGCTCCAGCAGCGCCAAGTAGATGGCCTGTGGCAGATTTCGTTGATGACATTGAAACAGACCCTGCTGCATCACCAAGAAGACGCTTAACCGCACCCGCTTCAATCAGATCGCCAAGAGGCGTGGAGGTACCATGGGCATTAATATAGTCAATATCATGGGGTGTGAGTTTCGCCCGCTTAAGAGCAGCTTCCATCGCACGATATCCACCATTACCGTCTTCAGCCGGTGCTGTAATGTGGTAAGCATCACCAGATAGGCCATAGCCTTTAACTTCACCGTATATAGTTGCACCACGAGCTTTAGCATGTTCCAGCTCTTCTAGCACAACAACACCTGCGCCCTCGCCCATAACAAAGCCATCACGCGCTCTATCCCAAGGCCGAGACCCGGCAGTTGGATCATCATTATAGCCGGTAGACAGAGCACGAGCTGCTGCAAATCCAGCAAGGCCTAACCGGCAAACAGCAGCTTCAGCACCGCCAGCCACCATAACATCAGCATCATCTAGCGCAATTAAACGCGCAGCATCACCAATAGCATGTGCTCCTGTTGAACAAGCCGTTACCACTGAATGATTGGGCCCCCTAAACTGATAGCGGATCGAAACTTGACCAGAAATCAAATTAATCAATGCTGAGGGAATAAAAAATGGGCTGATACGTCTTGTACCCCGCTCATTTAATAATTCAGTTGTTTCTACAATTGTCTGCAGGCCCCCAATACCAGAGCCAATTAAAACACCTGTCCGGTCCTGGTCAGCCAAGTCTGTTGGCTTCCAGCCAGAATTTTCAACAGCCTCGACAGCCGCAACAATCCCAAGCTGAATAAACCTGTCTAATTTGCGCTGCTCTTTTGGCTCAATATAGTCATCCATCTGCAGCCCATTTGGCGCATCTGCGTCAGGCACAAGACCTGCGATTCTGCAGGAAATATCTGATGTTTCAAATCCGGTCACCTGACGCAGCCCGGACTTTCCGCCTAATATGTTTGACCAATTCACTTCGACACCATTGCCAAGCGGTGTTGTCATGCCAAGTCCAGTAATAACGACACGTCTCATCTAAAATATTCCCCTCAAAAAAAAACAGCCCTGAGCGCCATAACATTCCACACGAATGGAAGCAGACACGCAAGGCTATTTCATGATTTTAAGCTGCGAATTACTTAGGCAGCGCTCTCAAGAAAATCTACAGCATCTTTGACTGTCTGAATTTTCTCTGCAGCGTCATCAGGAATTTCACACCCGAACTCTTCTTCAAACGCCATAACAAGCTCAACTGTATCTAGGCTATCTGCGCCAAGATCATCGATGAAAGACGCGCCTTCAACAACTTTGTCCGCATCTACGCCAAGATGTTCTACAACAATTGATTTTACGCGATCTGCAACATCACTCATACCCTAAATCCTCTTCAAAAAGGTTGCCCAAAAACTGAAACTACCAGAATTTTCGCGGTGTGTAGCATAGTTGAGGCGCTATGACCAGCCCTGTTCAACATTGCCACCTGTAATTCTGTCTGATTTCTACCCTATGATAAAGCACCTGCCATTACAACATCGCCATTCCGCCATTCACATGCATGGTTTCACCGGTAATATAACCAGCTTCAACGCTTGCCAAGAAACTCACACAGGCAGCCACCTCGTCTGCCTGGCCCAATTTACCAGCAGGCACATTCCGCAACAAATTCGCCTTTTGGTCATCATTTAGAGCATCTGTCATTGCCGTTTCAATAAAGCCAGGTGCAATCATATTGACCGTGATACCGCGGCTTGCCACTTCGGCGGCAAGCGCCTTTGAGAAGCCAACCATGCCCGCCTTCGAAGCTGCATAATTTGCCTGACCGGGATTACCTGTTGCGCCAACAATAGAGGATATTGACACAATACGTCCCCAACGTGCCTTCATCATGTTGCGCATAACAGCACGGCTTAGCATCATAGTCGCTGTTAAATTCACTTCCAATACCGCGTCCCAATCCTCATCTTTCATCCGCATCATCAAACCATCGCGTGTAATGCCGGCATTATTCACAAGAATATCAATAGGCGCACCCGCAGCGGCTTCTGCAGCTGGCACAAGACCAGCAACAGCGTCTCTATCAGAGAGGTTAGCAGCAGCAATCGATGTATTATCGCCGAGTTCAGCTTGTAAGGCTTCAAGACGTTCAAGGCGCGTCCCATGAAGGACAACATGTGCACCTTGTGATTGCAAAGACTTAGCAATTGCTGCGCCGATGCCGCCACTAGCGCCTGTCACCAATGCTGTTTTTCCAGTTAAATCAAACATCATATTTTTCCTACTCACTGCATTTTAAAATTATTTATGATGAAAACAGGCCCGCAAGATCATCCAACGTTTCAACATTGAAAATCTCGACATCATCCAGACTGCGCTTGACCAATCCTGAAAGTACTTTTCCAGTCCCAAGTTCAATAAACCGACTAACACCAGATGTTTGCATAGTTTTCAGAGTTTCTCTCCAACGCACACGGCCAGTGACCTGCGTAATCAGATTTTGGCGAAGCTGTTGGGGGTCAGTTTCTGCCTCTGCAGTTACATTACAAATGACAGGCAAGCTCGGCCGGTGCATCATTGCACCTGCAAGTGCCACAGCCATTTTATCTGCTGCAGGCGCCATTAGATCGCAATGAAACGGTGCACTGACATCAAGTTTTACAACGCGCCGCAAACCAGCTTCCTTAGCCAGCCCCATTGCCTCATCCACGGCTTCGACAGCACCACTAATGACAATTTGCCCAGTAGCATTGTCATTTGCCACCTGCACAGTACCCGATACTTGCTCAACGATAGATTCTGCCAAGTCCAAATCTGCACCCAAAAGTGCTGCCATAGCCCCCTGCCCCACAGGAACAGCCGCTTGCATAGCTTCACCACGCAGGCGCAGCAATTTCGCAGCATCATCAACCTCTAAAGTACCAACAGCAGCTAAAGCCGAGTATTCACCCAAGGAATGGCCGGCGACAACGTCTCCATAAGCACTAAGCTTTTGGCCGAGCTCAGCTTCGATAGCCCGCACCACCGCAAGTGAGCTTGCAAATAAGGCTGGTTGCGCATTTTTTGTTAATGTCAATTCTTCAGCGGGACCATTTGCCATTAGTTTTGATAAGGACACACCGAGCGCATCATCCACTGCCTCCAGCAC
>WTHY01000020.1 GCA_011522945.1 Alphaproteobacteria bacterium | reverse complement strand
CAATATACTGTGTGATGCTGGCAGGCAGCATCTAGTGCCTGCCATAGATCTTGATTGGCAACTGGCTTCTTGGCAGCTGTAAGCCATCCATTTCGTTTCCATCCCGCTAGCCAGCTTGTGATGCCATTCATCACATATTTGCTATCAGTTGTTATGGTGACACTTACAGGACGTGTTAAAGCTTCAAGACCAGAGATAGCCGCCTGTAATTCCATTTGATTATTCGTGGTATGAGCAAGGCCGCCAGATAAGATTTTTTCATGACCGTTCCATTTCAGGATAGCAGCCCAGCCACCCGGGCCTGGGTTGCCTAGGCATGCCCCATCGGTAAATAGCTGCACGTCATGTTTGCTCACAGGCCAACACCATAGGCCGACGCTGATTTAGCATTTCTGTGAAAACGCAATTTTGCCCAATATTCCATTGGATTTAGCGGCTTAACAAAAGCATCTGCAGGGGTGTTTATCCAGTCATAAAAGCGGGTTAGGAAAAACCGCATTGCGGCCCCTGATGATAAGATAGGCAATGCCTCCAATTCTGCTTCTGATAATTGCCGAACTGACTGATAGCCTGAGATCATCGCTGATGATTTTGTGATGTTAAAGCTGCCATCAGCTTCAAAGCACCAGCTATTGAGGCAAATCGCTAGGTCATAGGCAAGTAGATCTGAACAGGCAAAATAAAAATCTATTAACCCTGTTAATTCATCCCCTACAAATAGAACATTATTCGGGAACAGATCTGCATGAATGATGCCAGATGGCAGGTCTGTAGGCCAAGCTGAGACAATTTTGGGTAAGATTTTCGCAGCCTCTTCTCGGAGATTTTGTGGCAGATCTACAGCGTCTCTATCTATAGATTCCAGCAGAGGTGCCCAATCTTGAGGGCCAAGGCTATTTTGCCGCCTCAAGGTCATTCCTTTTGCTTTTTGATGTAATTGGGCCAAAGCCACACCCAACGCATGACATTTTTGCGTGTTTGGATAGCGAGCACTCGTGCCATTAAGGAAGCTAACAATAGCAGCTGGTCTGCCAGCACACACACTTAGTGTGTCACCAGTATTGGTCGGGATAGGCAAGGGACAATTCAGGCCAGCATCTGCAAGGTGCTGCATTAAGCCAATAAAGAACGGCAATTCGTCCTGATCCACACGCTTTTCATATAGTGTTAGGATGTAATGATTTTTTTCGGTGCGGAGCAAAAAATTTGAATTCTCAACACCTTCTGCAATGCCTGCAAAACTCAAGAGCTGGCCTAGATCATATTGCTCTAAGAATCTATTTAGCTCTTCATCACTAATATCTGTGTAAACAGCCATTTAAATTGTCCTGGTTAAGATAGGTGGCAATTTGAAATGCATTGTTTCCATCACTAAATTCAGATGCTCGATATCTAGCGTAAAACGGTCATTCAGCGCGTCAATCACCTCGTTAATGAGGATTTCTGGTGCAGATGCTCCAGCAGATAAGCCAATATTTTCAGCCGAAGCAATCATATCAAAATCAAGCATTGTTGCATCTGCAACCAAAACAGCTTGTTTTGCTCCTGCGACAAGGGCTGTTTCTACTAGCCGCTTGGAGTTGGAGGAATTATCAGCACCAATCACGATGACTAAGTCACAACGCTCAGATAGCTTTTTTACAGCATTTTGGCGATTTGTGGTGGCATAGCATATATCTTCCCCACGTGGCCCTGATATCTCAGGGAAACGATGTTGCAAAACAGATATGATTTCAGATGTATCATCAACAGATAAGGTTGTCTGTGTTGAGAATGCCAATTCTGTATTCTCTGGTGCTTCAAAAGCCAATGCATCTTCGACAGTTTCAATCAATGTCATATCCCCGGTTGGAACCTGACCCATTGTACCAATGACTTCTGGGTGGCCAGCATGGCCAATCAGTAATATATGACGTCCCTTGCGGCTATGCCGCCCTGCCTCATTATGTACTTTTGTTACAAGAGGGCAGGTTGCATCAATCGCTATCATATTCAGATCATCTGCAGCCTTATGGACTGATTTTGCAACACCGTGGGCTGAAAAGATAACAGGCGCACCTGAGGGAACTTCGTCAAGTTCTTTGACAAAAATAGCCCCTGCGGCAGCCAGATCTGAGACCACGCGCTTATTATGCACAATCTCATGGCGCACATAGACAGGTGCGCCATATTTCTCAAGCGCAACCTCAACAATCTTGATGGCTCTATCCACACCCGCGCAAAATCCGCGAGGCGCTGCTAGAATTAATCTCTTTTTTAGCTTGTTCATAGTGCTTTATTTGCGCGATAACTAGGAAAAGGTCAATCTGACAATCACGCATTTATGCATAATCATTTGAATTGTTTTGAGGCACAGGGATGCAAAAACTGTTTTTCGCAACATTTATAAGCGCTAGTCTGCTTTTAGGCGGATGTACTGCGTTTAAGCCAGAAACATATAATTGTGATAACCGTTTAACGGCCCCGGCTGATGGAGCACGTGTCACGCTCCGCACATTGGAGACGGGAAAAACAGCTGAAGCACGATTTAATGGTGTGTCGACTGTATGTGAGACAAAAGACCAAACTATTGAGATGCGTATTAAGGCAGGCCTCACTGTTAAACGTAGTGAGGCAGATATTAGTGAAGTGGCACCTGCCGAAGTGCCTATTATCATCGCTGTTCTAGATGACCAAGAGAATCTGGTACGAAATCAGAGTACGAGCTACCGTGTTGCTTTTGATTCTGGCGTTACAAAATTATATCCAGTTGCGAATCTGTCAGTAGAGTTACCTGTTGGTGGTCGTGTTGTTATTTCTCTTGCCCCGCAGATCGTAAAATAGCCTGGGTCATCTTTGCCAGTCACATGGGCTATGCGCAGCTCGAAGGCCTAAAATCTATCGTAAACTGATACGATGTTTTATATTCTCTGATTTTGGCTGCTGCTTCTGATCTTTCCAGATAGCAGGGTGCCCATAATGACGCCTTATAGAAAACTATAAGCCTATACAGCCTAAATGGTGCTGCAGCCCAATTGGTTTTGCGGCCTAATAGTTGTTGAAGGCAGGTCGTTCTAGCGCTAACTGATGGCCTTAGAGAAGTGCTTGTAACAACAACTGGTTGTTGCACATTTTCTAATTTATGTATTTATGCAGAATTGCATCAGCTATTTTGGTTCTTGCAGCTCTCTGTAATAAAGCAGGATGGGATTATTTGTAGACAACTCTGCCCGAATGTTAGTCCGGGCAGAGTCAATTTACCTTATGCGGGCTGGGTGTCAGCGGTAATAGCGGATGAATCCTCCATGAGTGATTTTATCAATCCCCATGTCATCCCCAGCAATATAAAGCTGATCGGGAAGGCGGCTGCTATTGAGGCAGTTTGGAGCGCCCCAAGGC
>WTHY01000121.1 GCA_011522945.1 Alphaproteobacteria bacterium | reverse complement strand
CTCGGAGATGTGTATAAGAGACAGATCCAGATGCCCTAATGTCATAGGATCAAAAGTTCCTGGATAAATGCCGATATGCATTATACGTCCTCACCAGTAGTAGCTGTTGTTTCCGAATGAGCTATGTCTGCTGAATCTTCAGAATCTGAAGCTTCAGACTCAGAATCGTCATCATCATCTGACATTGTATCTCTAATAAGGCCAACAGACACAACTTTCTCAGTGTCCCCAATGTCAAACAGCCTAACACCCTGCGTTTTGCGGCCGGCGACACGAATCATATCCCCTTCCCCGCCATCTACACGGATACGGATGATTTTCCCTTCATTTGTTACAAGCATCAGCTGATCAGTACCAAAAACAGTGAATGAGGCTACAACAAGGCCATTACGCTCACTTGTTTCAATATTCGCTACACCTTGACCGCCGCGTCCTGTCTGGCGGTAATCTGTGACAGCTGTACGTTTTCCATAGCCATTCTCTGTAACAGACAATACAAATTCTTCAGCCGGATCTGTGATAATACACATCGAGACTACATGGTCTTTGTCTGGCAACCGCATGCCGCGAACACCGGTGGAATCTCGGCCACGGAACACACGCACCTCAGAAACGGCGAACCGGATCGCTTTGCCGCCATGTGATGCTAGAAGTATGTTATCTGTATCTGCACAGGTTAATACGCCAACAAGCTGGTCATTTTCAGCAATTTTCATAGCGATTTTGCCATTACGCTTAATATTGGTGAAATCTGAGAGCTTGTTTCGTCTGATATTGCCTGAAGCAGTAGCAAACATGATGTTCAATTCATCCCAGCTATCAGGGTCCTGCGGCATTGGCATCACAGTTTGAATGGTTTCCTCAGGCGCAATTGGCAGTAAATTCACCATTGCCTTTCCTAAAGTTTGAGGCGAACCTAAAGGCAATTTATAACATTTTAGCTGGAATACAGTGCCTTTAGATGTGAAGAACAGAATCGGAGTATGCGTATTTGTAACAAAGATTTGCGTTACAAAATCCTCATCACGCGTACGCATGCCCGTACGCCCTTTTCCGCCACGCCTTTGTGCACGATAGTCTGAAAGCGCCACACGTTTGATATAGCCGCGATGGCTTACTGTAACGACCATATCTTCTTGTTGAATAAGATCTTCGTCATCTTGGTCGGCGACTGCATCAGAAATTTCCGTGCGACGATTATCTTGAAGCCGTTCATAGGTTTCGCTCAATTCGCCTTTAATCACCTCAATCAGGCGATTATGGTCAGAGAGAATGGTTAGATAATCAGCAATTTGTTCTGCCAATTCAGTAGTTTCCGAAGTGAGCTTCTCCCGCTCCATACCCGTTAAGCGCTGCAACCGAAGTTCAAGAATCGCGCGTGCCTGTGTTTCCGATAAATGATATTTACCATCAACCACCTTATGACCAGGGTCATCAATCAAGGCAATAAAAGGCGCTGCCTCTTCAGCAGGCCAAGCTTTTTCCATGAGACCATTTCGTGCAGCCTCAGCATTTGGCGCAGCTTTTATAAGCTCAATAATTTCATCAATTGACGCAAGAGCCACAATCAGACCTGCCAATATATGCGCCCTGTCACGTGCTTTACCAAGCAGATGTGCTGTACGTCTGCGCACAACTTCCTGTCTGAAGCTAACAAAGGCCTGCAGCACTTGTTTCAGGCTCATTTGTTCTGGACGGCCATTATTCATCGCCAGCATATTGACGGCAAAACTAGTTTGTAGACGTGTATGACGATAAAGCTGGTTTAGAATGACATCGCCGGAACTATCTCGCTTGATTTCTATGACGATTTGCATACCTTTACGGTCGGATTCGTCTCGAATATCGGATATGCCTTCGATAGTTTTCTCACGAACTAGCTCACCAATACGCTCAAGCAATTGCGCCTTATTCACCTGATACGGTATTTCAGAAATATAAATAGCCTCGCGGTCTCGCGCGTCTGTGCGAATCTCTGCACGTGCACGCATGATAACAGAGCCGCGACCAGTCTTATAAGCGTCTCTGATACCTGCTCTGCCCATAATCAAGGCACCTGTTGGAAAATCAGGACCAGGGACAATTTCCATAAGCTCCTCATCATTGAGGTCTGGATTGTCTATCAAAGCCTGGCAAGCCAGAATAACTTCTCCTGGGTTATGCGGCGGAATATTAGTAGCCATGCCAACCGCGATACCACCAGCACCGTTCACCAACAGGTTCGGATATTCAGCTGGCAGCACTGAGGGTTCTAGCTGAGTTTCATCATAATTGGGGACATAGTCTACCGTATCACGGTCAATATCTCGCAACAGGCTTTCAGAGGCCTTTGCCAGACGTGATTCTGTATATCGCATCGCTGCTGCAGGATCGCCATCCACAGAGCCAAAATTACCCTGACCATCAACAAGAGGCACACGCATAGAGAATGTCTGGGCCATCCGTACCATGGCCTCGTAAATTGAACTATCACCATGCGGGTGATAGTTACCCATCACATCACCAACGATACGTGCAGATTTGCGAGGTGGCTTAGACCAATCATAACCACCTTCCATCATTGCATATAGAATACGTCTATGGACTGGCTTTAACCCATCTCTAACATCAGGAAGTGCGCGTGAGACAATCACGCTCATCGCATAATCTAAATAAGATTTTCGCATCTCGTCAGAGATAGAAATTACTGGACTATTTGCAGGATTTTCTGGCGCAGGAGCTGCCGGATTTTCTGATTTAATGTCATCACTCACGATAGAACCACTCCAGCCGGAAAAAAACGTAATTTACCCCATATTTATACCATGAAACTGACGCAAGACACCAGATATAGTTAAAAAAAACCAGCTAAACCCTAAGAGGGCATAGCTGGCTACAAAAATCTATCTATCATGCGCAGTCTAACAAGATAGAGATGAAGGTTCGGAATTTAGAACGGGATATCATCGTCTAAATCACCACCGCCTACCATTGGGGGCGGAGATGAAGGTTTTGGCATATCGCCACCCATAGCGCCACCTTGATTTGGCATGGCAGGTGCACCTCCCATTGATGCACCATCAGAACGCCCTCCGAGCAAGGTTAATTCACCACGATACCGCTGTAATACGACTTCGGTCGTATATTTTTCAACACCTTGCTGATCTGTCCATTTACGGGTTTGCAACTGGCCTTCAATATATAAAGACGTGCCCTTACGAACATAATCTTCAGCGACGCGCGCCAGTGCTTCGTTAAAAATAACGACACGGTGCCATTCAGTCCGCTCGCGCTGCTCACCTGAGTTACGGTCTTTCCAACGTTCCGATGTCGCAATCGATAAATTTACAATCTTCATGCCATCTTGCGTGCTTCGAACTTCTGGGTCTCTGCCCACATTTCCAACAAGAATGACTTTGTTTACGCTGCCAGCCATGGCTTTGCTCCTCTTTGGGGTTATTCTATTAGCACAGTAGCACAGTTAAACGCGCATCGGGCTGTAGTAATTGTTGAAATAACACTATAAATCACATTTGAGATGATCAAAATGTATTTTCGCCAAAACGATTTGGCTGTGGCTATCGTATAGGGTTATATACACAACTACCTATCCACGTTTTTGCATAAGAATCAAAACCAATATGGCTGACGATATTCACATGCCGGTTGGCATCAAACAAATTTCTGTTCGTGGCGCACGCGAACATAATTTGAAAAATGTAGATGTTGATATTCCCCGCGATAAATTTGTGGTGCTAACAGGTCTGTCTGGATCTGGAAAATCAAGTCTTGCCTTTGATACCATTTATGCAGAGGGCCAAAGACGCTATGTAGAGTCGCTCTCTGCTTATGCCCGCCAGTTTCTAGAGATGATGCAGAAACCAGAGGTCGACTTAATCGAAGGTCTATCACCAGCCATCTCTATTGAGCAAAAAACCACCTCACGTAACCCGCGCTCAACGGTTGGCACCGTAACAGAAATTTATGATTATATGCGCCTTTTATGGGCGCGTGCTGGTATTCCCTATTCACCGGCAACTGGTTTGCCGATTCGCTCTCAAACTGTATCACAGATGGTTGATACACTTCTTGCTATGGATGAGGGCACCAGGCTCTATCTGTTAGCGCCAATCGTGCGTGGCCGAAAAGGCGAATACAGAAAGGAATTAGCAGAATTACTGCAAAAAGGGTTTAGCCGTGTGCGTATTGATGGAGAGCTTTATGATTTAGACGGAACACCGCAGCTCGATAAGAAGAAAAAACATGATATTGAGGTCGTTATTGACAGAATCATCATCAAGGGAGATCGAGACAATCTAGCAACAAGACTTGCTGATTCTTTGGAAACTGCGCTCAACCTGTCAGACGGTTTAGCTTACGCAGATGAAGCAACTGATGATGCTAAGCGCACTGTTTTTTCGGCACGATTTGCCTGCCCTGTCTCTGGCTTTACCATTGATGAAATTGAACCTCGCCTTTTTTCCTTTAATAATCCTTTCGGGGCCTGCCCTTCTTGTGATGGACTTGGCGTGTCTGCACATTTCGATGCAGACCTGATAGTTCCAAACCGCAACTTGCCGCTCTCAAAAGGCGCCTTGGCACCTTGGTCTAATTCTACATCACGATATTATGTCCAAACCATTGAATCGATTGCACGGCAGTTTGGGTTTTCTGTTGATGTGCCATTCAAAGAATTACCACCTGTTTATCAAGACATCCTTTTGCAAGGTAGTGGCGAGCAAGCTGTTGAAATGACGTATGATGATGGCTTGCGGTCCTACAAGACAAAAAAGCCATTTGAAGGGTTGATACCTAATTTGGCACGCCGTTATCGTGAAACAGATTCAAGCTGGGTTCGTGAGGAGCTTGATAAATATAGGGCTATTCATCCCTGTGATGCGTGCGGTGGCAAGCGGCTGAAACCAGAATCGCTGGCTGTAAAGGTTGCAAAGACAGATATTTCTGAAATTGCCTCATTATCCGTTGGTGATGCTGTTTCGTGGTTTCTAAATCTATCAGAACAGCTTAGCGATCAGGAAAATGAGATTGCACGGCCAATTTTGAAAGAGATTAATGAACGTTTAGGATTTCTTGCGAATGTTGGATTACAATATCTGAACCTGTCACGGAATTCTGGAACATTATCTGGCGGTGAATCTCAGCGTATTAGATTAGCTAGCCAGATTGGGTCAGGCTTAACCGGTGTGTTATATGTATTGGATGAACCCTCGATTGGCTTGCATCAACGTGACAATGATAGATTACTTGCCACCCTCACCCGGCTGAGAGATTTAGGCAATACAGTTCTGGTTGTAGAACATGATGAGGATGCCATCAGATCTGCTGACCATGTGATTGATATGGGGCCAGGTGCGGGCGTGCATGGTGGTGTCGTGGTCGCCTCAGGCACAGCTCAGGATATATCACAAAATCCAGAGTCACTGACAGGCCAGTATCTTTCTGGAAAAAAGGCGATTACGCCGCCTAGTCAACGTCGAAAAATCACGAAAAAGCGCCAAATTCGGGTTTCGGGCGCACGTGGCAACAACCTGCAAAATGTTACGGTGGATTTTCCGTTAGGCGTACTTACTTGCGTTACCGGTGTATCTGGCGGCGGCAAATCTACATTAGTTCTAGAAACCTTGTGGAAGGGTCTCGCAAGACGACTGCATAAAGCACGCGAAATACCTGCCCCGCATGATGACATCTTAGGTATTGAGTTGCTCGATAAGGTCGTGGATATCGATCAGTCGCCAATCGGCCGCACACCGCGCTCTAATCCGGCCACATATACTGGCGCATTCACGCCCATACGTGAATGGTTTGCCGGCCTGCCAGAAGCGAAGACACGTGGCTACACACCAGGCCGCTTTTCATTCAATGTGAAAGGTGGGCGTTGCGAGGCCTGTCAGGGTGATGGTGTAATCAAAATTGAAATGCACTTTCTACCTGATGTCTACGTCACTTGCGAGAGTTGCGAAGGAAAACGTTATAATCGTGAAACTTTAGAAATTAAATTTAAAGACAAATCGATAGCGGATGTTCTTGATATGACTATTGAGGATGGAACAGAGTTTTTTAAAGCGGTTCCAGCCATTCGTGACAAGCTAGCTACAATGCTACAAGTAGGCCTTGGCTATGTTAGAATTGGTCAGCAGGCTACTACCTTGTCAGGTGGTGAGGCACAACGTGTCAAATTATCTAAAGAATTGTCACGCCGGGCGACTGGGAAAACTATATACATCCTTGATGAGCCGACGACTGGCTTACATTTTGAGGATATCGCTAAGCTTCTGGAGGTGCTTCAAGAGCTGGTTGATGCTGGTAATACCGTCATTGTGATTGAGCACAATCTTGACGTCATTAAAATGGCAGATCATATCATTGATCTAGGCCCAGATGGTGGTGATGGCGGTGGGTTTATTGTTGCCAAAGGCGCACCTGAAGAGGTCGCCGCCAACCCAGACTCGCATACAGGTAAATATCTAAAGCGCATTTTATCCTAATATAATCTAGGCGTTTCATGTATAAGCAGCGCACAGGATAGAGGATTTGGTCATGACAGATATAAATAATGATGTGCTACATGTGATAGGTGCCGGGCTTGCTGGAAGCGAGGCGGCATGGCAAGCCGCTCAATGCGGTGTGCCTGTAATTTTGCACGAAATGCGGCCTATTGTGAAAACAGATGTGCATAGTACTGAGAATTTCGCAGAACTCGTCTGTTCAAACTCATTCCGTTCTGATGATGCCACAGCTAATGCAGTCGGTGTTTTGCATGAAGAAATGCGTCAGCTTGGCTCTCTTATAATGGCAAAGGGAGATGCACATTCAGTGCCTGCAGGCGGGGCGCTTGCCGTTGACCGGGATGATTTTTCAGCAGCTGTGACAGACGCTATTGCCGCACATCCGCTCATTACAATTGAACGTGGTGAAGTGGCCGGCTTGCCGCCAGCGGCGTGGAAACATGTGATTATTGCAACAGGCCCCCTCACCTCAGGCGCTCTGGCAGAGGCTATTCAAAATTTAACAGGCGAAGATGACCTTGCCTTTTTTGATGCGATTGCGCCCATCATTCATTTCGACAGTATCAATCTTGATATTGCCTGGTTTCAATCACGATATGACAAGGGTGATGGTAAAGACTATATCAATTGCCCGATGACAGAGGCGCAATATAATAATTTCATCGCGGCACTAGGTGCTGGGGATAAAATGTCGTTTCGGCAATGGGAAGAAAACACACCATATTTTGATGGCTGTATGCCTATTGAAATCATGGCGGAGCGAGGGCCAGAAACTCTGCGATTCGGACCAATGAAACCAGTAGGCCTTACCAATGCCCATGATGGCAGCAGGCCGCATGCGGTTGTGCAGCTTCGTCAGGATAATAAGCTTGGCACATTATATAATATGGTCGGATTTCAAACAAAGTTGAAATATGCTGAGCAAGTCCGCATTTTCCAGACAATTCCAGGTCTTGAAAAGGCGCAATTCGCACGACTTGGAGGCTTGCATCGTAATACATTCATCAATGCCCCAAGATTGCTAGATGAACAATTACGTCTGAAAGCTGATCCACGGCTAAGATTTGCAGGTCAAATCACTGGTGTTGAAGGCTATATTGAATCAGCAGCGATTGGGGCTTTGGCTGGCCGTATGGCAGCTGCTGAAATACAAGGCAAAACTTGGTCTCCACCACCTGCCGAAACTGCGCATGGTGCGTTATTAACACATTTAACAGGTGGGGCGATGGCTGACAGTTTTCAGCCAATGAATGTGAATTTTGGCCTATTTCCCCCAATGCCACCTGTAATGACGGCAAATGGGAAAAAACGCTATTTGAAAGGTCGTGACAGGAAGGCTGCCTATGCCGAGCGTGCCTTGGCGCTAATGCAATCCTGGACTGATGGGGATGTGTTAGATAGGCCTGCGGCTGAATAAAAACTGTAAAAATAACCGAAAAGCTAGCGTACCATCCTCTTGGATGTCGGCAGTTTTACCGCGCTGTGAGAGGTAGCGACATGCCATTAACAAAGCCTGGTGCTCTGTTTTTTCCATCGCCGAAATAGAGGCTATTTGACGCAATTTATCTGGTCGTCTTTGTAGTACACAAAATATGTTGTAGCCAATATCCCGAATAGCCTGCTGGTCATCTTGTGTAATATCCACAAGTAGAGCCTCCCAACATTGAGATAGATTTCCAGGTGCATCTGAAATAGCCTGCCACTGTTCTATTAGCCGAAATAGCCTGTCCTTATGCAGCTGCTTTGTTTCAAGCAAAAGGCAAATATCCTGCATGAGAGGTACATTTTGCGTGTTGCCAGTCTCAATGGCGTCATACCACCATTGCAGACGAATAAGGCGTAGCATGGACTCTTTTGGTAAGAGGACTGACTTGTCTAATTCCAACGCCAAAAGCCAAATACACGCTAGCTTATTATGAGCTTTGAAAGGCTCAAAAGCTGTGGCAAGAGCTAAAGGCTTACATATCTCACGTAATTCACTGAGGCCTGTTTGCATTATTCAGAAACAGCAAGTAGCCCAGCCGCAACATCACGCCCCTCAGACAAAAGCACATTCCAGGTACGACAGGCAGCTGGTGTTGACATAACCTCAAGACCTATATTTTGTGCTCGCAATGCTTGATGCAGGTCCCAAAGGCGCGTCTTTGGCGCCTCACCCAATCCTAATAACAGGATAGATGGCCGAATGTCTCCTAGATGATCTAGAATGGAGTTTAGGGTGATATCGTCAACAGTATAAGCAGGCCACGCTTTGGACTGCCTTGGATGCAAAAACACTGAACCCTTTATGGCATCATCATTAATCTGAAATGCGCCATCAGAATAATTGCGTATAAGCTGCAACTTGCCATCAGTTTCAAAACTCTGAACTGTGATTGCTGGTGCATCACCTTCCATGTTTAACGCTCATATTCAGGACGAGGCGTGCCATCATCCTTATCTTCATCACCGCGGTTAAGGGAGAACCGTGATAAAAGACCTACAGCTACAAAGATAGAGGAATAGGTGCCTATCGTAACGCCCCATAACATGGCGAGTGCGAAATCACGTAACACAGCGCCGCCAAAAATAATAATGGCAAGCAAGGCAAGTGCTGTCGTAACAGATGTCATTACTGTTCTAGCTAAGGTCTCATTCAGCGATTTATTAAGAATATCCCGCTGTTCCCAGCTCTTATACCGTCGCAAATTTTCGCGTACACGGTCAAAAACAACAACCGTGTCATTGATTGAATATCCAGCAATCGTCAAAATTGCAGCAATAGTCGCAAGGTTAAATTCAAAATTTGTTAAAGAAAACAAGCCTACAGTAGAGACAACATCATGTGTGAGGGCGATGATTGCAGCTATTGAAAACTGCCATTCAAAGCGGAACCAAATATATACCATGATCGCAAGAAGCGCACACATCACAGCTAAAACGCCTTTGCGTGCAAGCTCTGCACCAATTGTTGGTCCTACAAACTCAGTACGGCGCACATCATAAGTCTCGCCCAAAGTTGATGTAATCAATTGGATGGCTGCGATTTGCGCTTGTTCATCACCCTCTTGACGCTGGACACGGACAAGTACGTCTCTGTCTGTGCCAAATGTCTGAATGGAAATTTCCCCTAGGGCAAGACCATTCATATTTTGGCGCAACGCTGAGAGGTCAGCAGGACCAGATTGGCTCTGTGCTTCGATTAAGATGCCACCTTTAAAATCAATACCAAGATTAAGGCCTTTGCCCACAAACATCCCGATTGATGTTAAAACCAAAACTAATGAAAAAAGCGCCGCAATACGGCCTTTCGACAAAAAGTCAAAATTTGAGTTTGCTGAAACCAGTTTAATACGCATTATTCCTACCCCCTAGGTTACAGCACAATTGACTTTGGCTTGGCGCGGTTCACCCATAACACAACAAGCAAACGCGTAACCATAATCGCTGTGAACATCGATGTAACAATGCCAAGAGACAATGTTACAGCAAATCCTTTAATAGGGCCTGAGCCAAATATATAGAGGAATAGCGCTGCAAATAATGTGGTTAGGTTTGCATCCACAATTGTGGCAATCGCTCTGTTATAACCAGCTTCGATAGCAGAGCGTAACGCTCTTTTGCGTGCAATTTCTTCACGAATTCTCTCAAAAATAAGAACATTTGCATCAACCGCCATACCCATTGTAAGCACAATGCCAGCAATACCGGGAAGGGTTAAAGTTGCTTGTAGAAATGATAAGGACGCTAAAATAAGTACCACATTTACAAGAAGTGCTATATTGGCGAAAAGGCCAAAAAGCCCATATGTGGCTATCATAAAGATAATCACCAAACCAAGACCTACGGCAGCCGCGATTTTACCAGCCGCAATTGAGTCAGCACCCAAGCCTGGACCAACAGACCGTTCCTCAAGCACAATCAAAGGTGCTGGAAGCGCCCCAGCACGTAAGACAAGCGCCAGGTCCTGTGTTTCCTGAACAGAAAAGGCGCCAGATATCTGGCCATTTGCAAAAATTTGTGCGCGAATAGTTGGCGCAGACACAACCTTGTCATCAAGCACAATGGCAAAGGCACGGCCAATATTTTCACCTGTGACCTGCCCAAATAGACGTGCACCAGTTGCATCGAGTGTAAAATTCACTGCAGGCTGATTATTTTGGTCAAATCCAGGCACTGCATTTTCCAACATATCACCAGACACCATGACACGTTTTTCAACAACATAATAACGGTCTTCGTCAGGGTTGGCAGATGGCAGCAAAGCGGCACCCGGTGGGACACGGCCACTTTCACGCGCCTCACCTGCTGTTGTTCTTGTGTCAACCAGTTGGAAAGTTAACCGTGCCGTTTGTCCTAATAAAGCCTTGATACGTTCAGGATCATCAACACCTGGGAGTTGGACAAGGATCCTGTCAGCACCTTGACGCTGAATAATTGGCTCTTTTGTGCCATCAGGGTCAAGTCGTCGCCGGATAATTTCAATCGCCTGCTCAACGGTGCTCGTTCGCAAGGCTAGGATACCCTCTTCACTAAAGGAAAAACGTGTGGTCAAACCATCATGAATGATATCGTAATCACCGGAGAATGGCTGCAATATTGCATCACGCGCCGCTATGTCTGTTTCATTACGCAAACCAAAGCTTGCGATCCCATCTTCAACAATTAGGTCACGAAATCTGATACGCTCATCTCTAAATTGCTGGCGAAGTGCCTCTGTTGTGCTGGTCAGTCGTTCTTCAACAACAGCGTCCATATCCGTTTGTAATAAAAGATGGGAACCACCTTGCAAATCCAGACCCAAATTAACAGGCTGACCTGGCCATAATTGACTTGGCAGTAAATTTGGTGCGGCATATATCAAGCCAGCGGCAACTACGAATGCAATAGTTACCTTTTTCCAGAGTTCAAACGGCAGCATGAATAGTCCCCGACGCAGCTAACATGTGATGAGGTGTCACACCTCAAACGTAATGGTTTAAGAGATATCTAAGCTGCTATTTAGCAGCTTTTTTATCACCTGAGTCTTTTGTCTCAACTGATGAAATCATAGCACGCACGATAGACACCTTAACGTCTTTTGCAATTTCAACTTCGACGCTATCTTGTCCTTCAACAGCCTTCGATACGACCCCTTTTAAGCCACCTGCTGTTACAACCTTATCCCCACGACGAAGCGCATCAACCATTGCTTTATGTTGCTTCGCTCGCTTTTGTTGTGGGCGAATTAAGAAGAAGTAAAATACTACGAAGATAAGAATAAATGGCAGTAATTGCGCTAATGCGCTGCCACCAGCGCCTGCGCTTTGTGCATATGCAGGTGAAATAAGCATTTATGTAACTCCTAAAGAGACAAGCTGTAACAGCTATATTAATTAAACTGATTGGCACAATACAATTCTCTATCGTTAGCCGCAACAAACAAAACCTCAAATAATGGCATGGATTACAGTTTTGGTGGTTTTGTGGTGTCATCTAACAGTATTTTTTAAAGAATAGAAAAAATATCGTGCAGACATTTTAAAATCCCCTAAAATTCATAGAGAATATCACCTCGCAAATTATAAATGGGAAAACTGAGTGCCATGCAAGATAGTCTAAAACGTATAGCAGATGCTCTTGATAGGTTAGCGCCAAAAGATGTGTTTCCAGACAACCTACATGAAGCTGAAGGCTATTTCTGGCAGTCTGATCTTCGTACCCTTCAATCTATTGATGTTATCCAAAGGCTTCCCCTTGAATGTCTGCAAGGTGTTGATACACAAAAGCAACAATTACTGAGCAATAGCCGTTCCTTTGCAAAGGGCCACAAGGCAAATAATGCGTTATTATGGGGCGCCAGAGGCACAGGCAAATCATCATTATTGAAGGCCGTACACGGACAAATTCTAACTGAAGGTCTTGATTGTGCGATCGTAGAATTGCAGAGAGAAGATATTGGTGATTTACCCCTCCTCATGAAGTTGCTGCAGCCAATTGACCGGCGATTTATTCTATTCTGTGATGATCTCGCCTTTGAAGCATCTGATTCCAGCTATAAATCACTGAAAGCTGTATTGGAAGGTGGTCTTGCCGGACGCCCTCAAAATATCGTCTTCTATGCGACCTCAAATAGACGGCATTTAATGCCCCGCCAGATGATTGATAATGAACGAGGCACAGCTATTAATCCCTCAGAAGCAAATGAAGAAAAAATCTCTTTATCTGACAGATTTGGACTTTGGATAGGGTTTCATTCACTAGATCAGGAAACTTATCTTGAGATTATCCAAACCTACTTAGCCTATTATAGTTTGCCGACGACCATGGAGGATGAACGTCCAAATGCCTTGGCTTGGGCAATGGCACGTGGCAATAGATCAGGTAGAACAGCACATCAATTTATCATAGATTTAGCTGGTAGATTAGATATCACGCTACCGGATTAAAGTCATCTTCCCAAGGCCCAGCCACAAACCTGACAAACAACATATCAAAGGCCAGCTAGTGATACGCAACATATTTTAGACCCGGAAATTACATTACCGGCCTTTACATATAATCGCGAATTTCAGGAAAAGACAAGGCACACTATTTCAAATAAGTTAAATGTGTCAGTCCCATTTAGTCTGGGGATTATGCAATGATAGTCTTCAGCGCCAAGTACTATAAGTCTCAAGCCTACTAGTCTTTTACTGGGGGCCTCAAGTCACAATTTTAGAAGGATTTAGGCTTAAATAATTGCGGATTATACCCTAACCAGAAATAAGTTCTCTGGGGTTAATGGGAGCCCGGTTTCGCCTAATTTCAAAATGTAATTGCGGTCTGTCAACGGTGCCTGTCGCACCAACACGTCCTAGTAATTGCCCTGTTGACAAAATATCACCTTCTGAAACAGCCACTTCTGCTAGATGTGCATAGGCTGTGATATAGCCACCATCATGCTTTACCAGAACAAGTGTCCCGAAACTTTTCAGATTTTCGCCCACATAGGCCACAGTACCAGGCGCAGCTGTTTGAATAGGCGCGCCAAATTCAGCCGCAATATTCAAACCATCATTATGCACACCGCGTTCAGCCGGCCCAAACTCCTGAAGCACCTCTCCTGAAATAGGCCAATTAAAGCCATCAGATGCGGTTAAGGTCGGGGCTATGAAATTCTTTCTTGGCACAGCTGGCGCAGGTGCAATTGGCGTTGTCGTCGCGACTGGTGTACCTGGTTTTGATATGACGGCTGGGGTTTTAATCGGCTTTTCTATAGCGTCCAAAACTGACAAATCATAGCTATCTGGCAATTGTAACTGTTGGTTTACAACCAGCTCATACGGCGCTTCCAAACCATTTAACTCAGCGAGCTGAAATTGTGAAATGGCATATCTTTGAGACAGGCTGTAGAGGCTGTCGCCTAAGCGCACAACATGAAATCTTGGCGGTGTTAACTGTAATTGCTGGCCAACGGTTAAGGCGTATGGTGGCTGAAGATTGTTATCGGCAATAACACGTTCTGGGTAGGTTTGATATCGGTTTGCGATACGAAAAATCGTATCTCCCTCAGCAACAGTGATTACTCCAGACGAAGGTATAGGTAAAACAGACTGACGGTTTGGCGCGCGGACAACTTCCGCAGGTGGGCTTTTCCGTTTCAATGAGAGATCTGGGATCTGAATATTAGATATTTTGCCTGGTGCAGAAGCGCACGCGCCCAATAATAGCGATAAGCTGACCAGTATCACACCATGTCTAAGCATCATGACCGGTTCCCGAAACCATGGGTACAAATCGAACAGGCATTAATTGCTCCATTTCACCTTTCCCAGCTTTCTTTGATACACGAAAAAGTGCCTCCTGACCAGTTACACCAATTGGTGCGATAAGGATGCCATCATCTTTTAACTGATCAAGTAACTTCATCGGTAATTCATCACATCTGCATGTAACAATTATCCTATCAAAAGGTGCCGCCTCAGGCCAGCCACGATACCCATCTCCATGCAGAGTTGTAATATTTGTGAGTTGTAATTTTCGGAATAGATTTTCGGCTTGGACTAGTAACGGGCGCAATCGTTCAATCGTATAAACGCGGCGTGATAAATGCGATAATATGGCCGCTTGATATCCGCTGCCGGTACCAATTTCTAAGACACGATGCTTTTGTGAAATTTCTAGGGCCTCTGTCATGCGAGCGACAATATAGGGCTGGCTTATTGTTTGACCATTGGCTATCGGCAATGAAGCATCTTCATATGCATGTTTGCGCAAGGCTTGTGGTAAAAATAAGTCTCTCGGTATTTTTTCTAGGGCCGATAACACTTCAGAGTTACGTATAGATTGTGCTCGTAACCGCATGATTAATTGTGCTTTTTCTACAGTATAATCAGTCATAGATCCAGAGATGTTAACTGTTCCAACTGGTCTCGGTCTGTACTGTCAAGCAGGATAGGTGTCATACTCACATAGCCCGAATCCAAATAGGCCCGGTCACTATTTAGATCTGTATCCTGCCGCATATGCATAGGACCAATCCTATAAGTATCTACGGCATCAGCTTCCAAGACAGAGTCAGCTAATTTATGTCTATCAAGTTGACCAGCACGAATGCCCTTTACCGCCCCAGCTTTCATTGATGGAAAATTCACATTTAAAACTGTACGTGGCATCCAGCTCTGGCTTAAGGCATGTTCAATAACGGCAGCACCGACTTTGCGTGCTGGTTCGAAATGTGCTTCATCGACCCCACTTCGTTGACTAAAGGCAATGGAACGAATGCCCCAAATTGCCCCTTCTTTTGCCGCGCCAATGGTGCCCGAATAGCCAATATCATCTGCGGCATTCATACCATGATTTATACCTGAGAACACAATGTCAGGACGGCTATCTTTATAAATCAGGTTCATAGCTAACAGAACACAGTCGGCAGGGGTGCCAGAACAGGCATAGTGATTATCCCCAACTTGTTGTAACTGTATGTCATTATGCAATGTTATAGACTGTCCTGTGCCAGACCTATTACCTGACGGCGCTACTGTGATAACTTCATCACAAAACGGCGCCACAAGGTCTCTCAAAAGAGATAAGCCATATGCATCTATGCCATCATCATTTGTGATTAGCGCCCGCATTATCTATTTTAGTCAGCTGTAATTCTGTCTGTACCCATATAGCTATGGAGCACATCTGGAAGAAGAATTGAGCCATCAGATTGCTGGCCATTTTCTAAGATAGCAATCATGCACCTACCAATGGCCAATGCGGAGCCATTCAATGTATGCACAAAATGTGTGTCTTTTTCGCCTGCGTGACGCATCCGCGCTTTCATACGGCGCGCCTGAAACGGTCCACAATTTGAACAGGATGATATCTCACGATACTGCCCTTCCCCGTCATTCTGACCAGGCAACCAAACTTCAATATCATTGGTTTGCTCGGCAGAAAAACCCGTATCGCCTGAACATAGTTTCATGACGCGATATGCTAAACCAAGGCGTTGCAACACTGTCTCGGCTATATGTGTCATTCTATCTAATTCTTCAGCTGATTTATCAGGGGCAACCACAGATACAAGCTCAACTTTAGAGAATTGGTGCTGTCTAATCATGCCCCTTGTATCACGACCTGCTGATCCAGCTTCAGCACGGAAGCATGGTGTATAGGCTGTCATACGCAAGGGAAGTTCTTCTGCAGCTACAATGGAGTCAGCGACTAGATTAGTCAGAGGCACCTCTGCTGTTGGAATAAGCCACCGATCATCCTCTGTGTGAAATAAGTCATCAGCAAATTTTGGTAGCTGGCCTGTCCCTTGCATTGTCTCACCACGCACTAATGCAGGCGGTAATACCTCAATATAGCCAAATTCATTAGTGTGCATATCGAGCATGAAAGACGCTAATGCGCGCTCAAGTTTGGCAAGCTGATTACGCAATACCACAAATCTAGCGCCGGACAATTTGGCACCAGCTGCAAAATCCATCTGCTGCAATGCCTCGCCTAAGGAAACATGATCCTGAGGTGTGAAGTCAAAGCTCGGAATTGTACCCCATTCACGTAAAAGCTGGTTATCGTCTTCGTCAGCCCCGTCAGGCACGGTTTCATCCAACAAATTCGGCAAAGAAATTAGATGTGTTGTTAGCATATCTGCCAACTCAGATTCACGTGCTTCAAGCGCTGGCATACGCGCCTTAATATCCGCGACCTCTGTCATCAATGCATCCGCATCTCCGCCTGACGCTTTGACTTTGCCTATCTCCTTAGAGGCCTCATTACGGCGAGATTGCAAATGCTGCATATCTGTTTGCAATTTGCGTCGTTCTTCATCTAGTGAGAGGATTTCGGCTGATTTTGGCGCCAGGCTCCGGCGTGCCAGGGCAGCATCAAATGCTTCAGCATGTTCACGAATATAACGAATATCGTGCATATCTTTAAACCTTTTTAATTAACATGCGGGTCTAATCGGCGTCAGACCATTCATCAGCGTCTTTTTGCGACGGACGCACAAGGAAACGCGCTGTAATGATAGAAATTTCGTAAAGCGCTATAACGGGAAGCGCCAGCAATATTTGTGAAATCACATCTGGTGGCGTAAGAATTGCAGCGGCAACAAAAGCAAGTAAAATCGCATATTTACGCTGTCTTGCCATACCATCGGGTGTGATAAATCCAGCTTTTACAAGCAAGAGCAGGATAACTGGCAATTCAAAAGAGACACCAAATGCAAACATCAGGCGCATCATAAGACTTAGATATTCAGAAATACGAGGCTCAACCTCAATTGGCAGCGCTCCGTCAATACCACTCATCTGAAATGACAGGAAGAAATCAAAAGCAAGTGGTGCAACTAAATAATAGACCATCGAGGCGCCAAGCGCGAAGAGCAGTGGCGTTGCAATAAGAAACGGCAGAAAGGCACCTTTTTCATTTCTATATAAGGCTGGTGCAACAAAGCGCCAAATTTGCAAAAGAATAATCGGAAAGGTGATTGATATGGAGATGAAAAACGCAACCTTAACTTGCGTAAAAAACCCTTCATGCAAGCCAGTAAAAATCATACGGCCACCATTTTGTAGCAATAAATCTGCTAGTGGTGCCTGTAATTGAAAATATACCCAATCAGCAGCATTCATCGTGCCCGAACCAAAAGGCCTGATGAATGAGGCTAGAAATATCACCAAAAATGCCAAAAGTACGATGCCAATGCGGTTTCGCAATTCAGTTAGATGATCAAGCAGAGTCATTTTGCTCAGCTCTTCATCAGCTGTCATATCAGTGTCTTTGCTCATGATGTTTGCTTATCATTGGTTTCTGCATCAGTTGCTTTCTCTAAAGCATCTTTCGTATCTTTTTGAAGAGACTTGATATCTGTTTCAAGTTCAGTGCCTATAGATTTCAGATCTTCATCATCTTCAACGCCGAGGAATGTAGATATGTCGTCTACCTTGCCGGTTTTGGCATCCTCAACCATTTGTTTGACTTCTTTCATTTTCTCATCAGCCGCAATTTCCTGAAGTCCGTTTCGAAATTCATTTGCCATACGACGTGCTTGCCCGGTGACTTGTGTAATTGCACGCATGACTTTTGGTAGATCCTTAGGACCTACCACCATCACAAGCACAAATCCGACAATGATAAATTCTTGCCAGCCAAAATCAAACATAAGAGAGTCCTATCAAAAAGACGAGATATGGCAAAACACCATATCTCCTATAAAAGCCTTAGCAGCTAGGCTATGTTAGCTCTTTTTAGCTGCTTTTTTGGCCGCCTTCTTTTTTGCTTTTTTGGCGACAGCTTTTTTCTTTGCAGCTTTTTTCTTGGCAGGTGCCTTTTTCTTCACAACAGGCTCAGCTTCAATAACTTCTACCTCCTCCTCATCATCAGAAGCGGCAGCATTCTCGTCACGCATACCCTGACGAAAATTACGAAGCCCTTTTCCAAAGTCGCCCATAATGCCTGAAATTTTGCCCGGACGTGCAAATAGAATGAGCACGACAGCTAAAACGATAATCCAATGCCAAATACTGGTAAAGCCCATCAGACTTCCTTTCATCCCTAACATGTTGGGGTTATTTACCCCAAATTTATTAAACTTCGATCACTATATAGCTGTGTATAGAAGGCGGCAATGTGTTTATCACGCAATTTCACATTCCTGCTTATAATTGCCCTTCAAAGATAAATGTTTGCTCATGGTCCATATCTAACCACACCTCTGTTCCTGGTTCTAAAGAGTTCAGGCCTGGGATGCGAGCGTGAAGATGCAGTATCTCAGTGCTTGTTGGTACCGACATATGTACAAGTGATGTTCGACCCAATAAATGCGACTCCATAACATAGGCTTTCACACCATCTTGGTTTGGCGTAACAAGCAGCCCCTCATATCGCACAACAATATCGGCAGGCATCCCATCTGCCAGTTCAGGTGCTGGTATATGTCCAAAAATCGTTTCAATTTGGCCATTCTGGACTGTGCCAGTAAATTTATTCACTTCCCCAAAGAACTCAGCAACAAATCCTGTCTGCGGTCTGCAATATAAGTCAATAGGCCGTCCCTGCTGTTCCTCGCGGCCGTTTTTTAACACCATAATTCTGTCAGACATGAACATAGCTTCTTCTGCATCATGTGTGACCATCAAAGCCGCTGTACCACGTTCACGCAACACATGTAACATCTGATCGCGCACACGTTCCCGCAGCCGGCTATCAAGACCAGAAAATGGCTCATCAAGCAGAATAAGAGTTGGATTGGGCGCTAAAGCTCTTGCGAGTGCCACCCGTTGCTGTTGACCGCCTGACAATTCATGTGGGTAGCTATCCGCACAATCCTCTAAATCCAACTCTGCGAGCAAGTTGAGCGCTTTTCGCACAGCTTCGCTAGTTTTTTTCTTTAACCCGAAGGTAACATTATCAATTACAGTTAAATGCGGAAATAAGGCATAGGATTGGAAAACGAGCCCAATACCACGCTGCTCTGGCGGCAGCAAAAATTGTGGGCTGGAAATGACATTGCCGTCCATTCTGACAATGCCCTGTGACGGAGTTTCAAGACCAGCAGCTAATCTAAGTAATGTGGTTTTTCCGCAGCCAGACGGTCCTAATAAGGTAACAACCTCGCCTGCTTGTATCGTCAGCGAAATATTATGCACTGACTTTACTTTATTATAAGTATGGCTGACCTGCTCAAATTCAAACATCATTAGCTATCATCGTCTTGGGTTGCTCGTTCTGCCTCCAGCGTATCGCCTATTTCATGGGGATGCCAATCAGTTTCATCGGAAAATAATGTCTCATCAGACACCTCATCTGAGACATCATCTTCAGAGTCTAAATTATTAAGACCCTCACCCAATCCCCCAAGCATCTGACCTTTCCGCAGCAAGCCAGTTGATCGCAATTCGTCAACACCTGGCAAATCTGAAATATCGCTTAAGCCAAAATGGTCCAAAAAGACTGGCGATGTCCCCCATGTTAAGGGTCGACCTGGCGTGCGCCGTCTGCCTCTTGGCTTTATCCAGCCAAGTTCAAGCAAGATATCCATGGTCCCTCTTGATAGGCTAATACCGCGAATTTCTTCGATTTCAGCGCGTGTTACAGGCTGATGGTAAGCAATAATAGCAAGCACTTCTAAGGCCGCACGTGACAGAGGTCGCTCAACAGGTGTCTCTACATTGAGACGGGCGGCAACGTCAGCTTGTGTGCGAAACGCAAACGCATCTCCAACTTGGACAAGCGCAATGCCGCTCGTATCATCAAATCTTGTTGAGATTATGTGCAATATCTCAGACAACATAGCTTCATCTGAAACATAATTTTGTAAGGTGCGTTTCGGCACAGGTTCTGCTGAAGCAAATATCAAGGCTTCGATGATACGCACCGCTTCAGGTATAGAAATCATGTCATCATTCAGCGTCACTATGTCCACCTTTTGCACGAATATATAACGGGGCGTAGGCATTTGCCTGTCGTAAGCCAACCAAGCCTTCTTTCGTTAACTCAAGACTAGCGACAAAATGCGATGCCATGGCAGACCGTCTATCAAGAGGTTGCTTCAAACCTGCAGGTAAAAATTGTTGTAAATCCAACCAACCAGGCCGCGTTGGCAATAATTTACGCAACCGCGAAACAGCCTCTTGAACAGAATAAAGACGTGTTGCTGCGATTGTAAGCGTGCTTGCTTCATCTTGGGATCGCATTGCGCCATAGGCCTGCAATAAATCGAACAAGGATGCGGACCATAAAGATTTTTCTGACTGGCGGAAGATCTCCGGTGCACCTCTTGGAAATCTGTTTCGGTTTAATAATGGCAAATCCATCAAACGTTTGGAGGCAGACTGCATAGCTTCAAGACGCATAAGCTGAAATTTCAGTGCATCTGTCATATCAATGACTTCCTCCTGCACCTCCTCATCTGGCTCTGGTAATAATAATCGGCTTTTCAAATAAGCAAGCCATGCTGCCATCACAAGATAATCTGCAGCCACTTCCAAATCGAGTTCCTGAGCAGATGAAATAAAGGCAAGATATTGCTCAGCAAGAGGTAAAATAGCCAATTTGGTGAGATCAACTTTTTGATCACGAGCTAAAGTAAGCAATAAATCTATCGGACCTTCGAAACCATCTAAATTCACAAACAACGCCATTTGTGGCGTTGCTCTTGCTTCTAGCGTTACAGTTTCATCTGGGTCTTGCATGCTAAAACCCTATAACCCGCTTACTGAAACTGGTCGCAAAATACAATCTTGACCAGCCAACTTAAGAGCATCACATATCATGCGTGCATCTATTGCAGGTAGAGGCTCTGTAATGACACGCCAAAAAACACCACTAGAACCAGTATCCACTGACATAATGCCCAATTGCAAAGACAGCAATCTATCACTGTGCTTTTCAGTGAGAATAGCAGCAGCCTGTTCAGCCTTTAACTGATCTCTAAACGCGGCAAGTTGCACCATAAATGGTGGGTTCTGCTCGTTAAACTCCTCTGGCTCAGTAATAATTTTTGGACCTGTTTTGGCTTTAGCACTATCAGAGTCCAGACTATTTGTTTTGGGGCGTGCCGTTGGTGTTGCGACAGTCTCACTGTCTTGATTTGCGGCCGTAACAGCGGCGCTATTATCAGCTATATCATTTGATTTTTTTGACAGGATATCTGAGATAGCATCATTTGTGAGAGTCTGACTCGTAGTTTCAGCCTCTGCGATTTCAGCTGTCTTGGCACCTGCAGTTTCAGGTGACGGAGATATATCTATAATCGGATTATTTTCGTCTGCTAATTGCGTTTCATCTTCTGGCAGAGATACTGGCGGCAATTCCGGATTTGCATCAGGGAGGACAAGCCGGTCTACCCCCTCAGCAGGCGCTTTAATATCATCAAGCATCTGCAAAACAGCACTATCTTGATGGTCAATGTCAGCTCCACCTCTTTCAACGGGTTTTACTCGGATTGGCGTTGTTTCTGCCTTGATAATAATAAAGTCCTCACTTGCATCCTCCTGCAAAACTAAAAACAGACTTGCACCCCCGATAACAACGAGGCTCATGGCAATGCCAATCAAAGTCAGCTTACCGAAAAAACCAATCCCAGATGTTTTGTCCTGTTCGGCCATTACATTTCCTCAACAGCCCTGATGGATAAAAGAGATAAACCAGATCTAATCACTAAAGCAGTTGCTTTGACAAGAGCTAGTCTTGCAGATGTAAGCGCATCATTGTCAGCTTGCACAAATTTCAATGACGGAGTGTCCCTACCTGCATTCCAAAGCCCGTGAAATGCTGCGGCTAAATCCATTAAGTAAAATGCTATACGATGCGGCTCATGCGATGTGGCAGCCGCTTCTATAAGTTTTGGCCAAGTGCATAGCTGCTTAATCAATCTAAGCTCATTCACGTCTTTTAAAACAGACAAGTCCGCTGAACCACCATTTATAATTTCTGGCTTTAAGTCTGGCTGACGTAGCACTGAGCAGGCGCGGGCATGTGCATATTGCACATAAAACACCGGATTTTCTCGGCTTTTTTCAGTGACCTTTGCATAATCAAATTCAAGCGATTGGTCATTTCGACGCGTCAGCATGATAAAACGCATCACATCTGGCCCAACCGCATCCATAACATCAGACAATGTGATGAAGGTGCCTGCCCGCTTCGACATTTTGACAGGTTTTCCATTATCCAAGAGCGACACAAGCTGGCAGGTCTTTACATCCAATGTATGTTTTTGACCAGACAGGGCTTCTGTTGCTGCTTTCATGCGCTTGATATAGCCACCATGGTCAGCACCCCAGACATTAACCATTTCGCCTGCATCATTGTTTGATTGTGTTCTGGTAAGCTTATCGAGATGGTAGGCAACATCTGCTGCAAAATATGTCCAACTGCCATCTGACTTTTGGAGCGGCCTATCTACATCATCGCCAAAGTCTGTAGATCGGAAGAGTAATTGTTCACGTGGTTCCCAATCTTCGTCCTTTTGGCCTTTCGGCGGTTCTAAAACACCTCTATAGACTAGGCCTTTTTCTGACAAATCATCTATTGCTGTCGTAACAGCCCCAGACTCCACTAGCGTTTTTTCAGAGGTATAAATGTCCATCTGGACACCTAATGTCGCCAAATCTGCTTTAATACCCTTCATCATTAGGGAAATAGCGGCCCCTCGAACTACAGGTAACCATTCAGCCTCATCCATAGACTTTAAGGTGTCGCCATATTGATCTTTCAATATGTCTCCGACCTCACATAGATATTCACCTGGATATAATCCGGCTGGAATGTCACCAACAGTCTCCCCCAGAGATTCCCGGTACCTTAGGAAAGCAGATTTCGCGAGCACATCAACCTGTGCACCGGCATCATTGATGTAATATTCACGTGTAACATCAAAGCCTGAAAAATCCAGCAAATGCGCAAGTGCATCACCAAAAATAGCGCCTCTCGCATGCGCGGCATGAAGTGGGCCCGTCGGGTTAGCTGAGACAAACTCTACATTCACAGGGCGTCCAGCACCAATATGGCTACGTCCATATGTATCTCCGGCATCCAAAATATTAGACACCTCTAATCCCCACTGCCCCTCATGAAGGTGAATATTTATAAAACCAGGACCAGCAATTTCAACAGCGGCCACTTGCTCGAGAGCTTCAAGCCTCTTTGCAACCATCTCGGCGAGATCACGTGGTTTCATGCCAGCAGGCTTGGCACATACCATAGCAATGTTGGTTGCGAGATCACCATGTGTTTCATCACGAGGCAATTCGACTACAGCGCGGCGGCTATCAATACCAGATGGCACAAGTTTATCAGCCTCCAAAGACTGCATAATTGCCGCAATTTCATCCTCGAATTTTATGAAAATATTCATGTTAAGCCAGTATAGGTCCCATATCAAAAATACGTTTATATTCTAATAGCGCATAGCGGTCAGTCATGGAAGCGACATAGTCTGCGACAATACGCGCCCGTCCCGCATCATCTTTACCAGCAAGCCTTTTTGACCAATCTGTTGGCAATAAATTTGGTTCTTCAAGTAGTCTGTTAAAGAGTGCCGTTAGCACTTTCTTTGTTTTGCTAGTCATCCGATTCACCTTGTAATGTCGCCACATATTGGTGAATAGAAACTTGCGTAAAATACGCAACTCTGCGCTCGCTTCCTCAGAAAAGCCAATAATGGCATAACCTGCCTGCCGAACATCATCCGGAGATTGTGGGTCCAAAACCTGAAGATTTGCAAATGAGGTTTCGATCATATCTTGGATGAATTTTGTGATCACAGCTCTTGTAATCGCATACCCAACTCGGCTGACATGTTTATCTGATATTGTCTGATAAATTTGCTGTACCGTCTCCCCCACAACCGGCAACGCCTCAAGCTGCTCCAATGTAATTAATTTCGCACGTAATCCATCTTCAAAATCATGTGAGAGATAGGCAATATCATCTGATAGATTGGCAATTTGTGCCTCGATAGACGCGTAGTTGGATAGTTGCAAATCAAAATTGGCATTTAAGGCTCTCAGTGTTGGCCTTAGGGCTTCTGATGATACAGGACCATTATGCTTAGCAATGCCCTCGAGTGTTTCCCAAGTGAGATTTAGGCCGTTAAAACCAGCATAGCGCTCTTCTAATTCTGTTAGAACGCGCAAGGTTTGCTCATTATGATCAAAGCCGCCATAGGGCTGCATGACTTCATTGAGGGCATCCTCACCAGCATGGCCAAATGGTGTATGTCCCAAATCATGCGCAAGGGCTATTGCTTCTGCCAAATCTTCATTCACGGCAAGTGCTCTTGCAGCTGTTCGCGCGATTTGGGCTACTTCCAAGGAATGAGTTAGGCGCGTGCGGTAATAATCACCCTCATGGAATACAAAAACCTGCGTTTTGTGTTTCATACGGCGAAAGCCATTCGAATGTATGACTCTATCTCTATCACGTTGAAAGGCTGTACGAGACAAAAGATGACTGGTAGACCCATCTTTTTGAGTCTCTGATTCAAGACGCAGCCGTCCCCGCACTGTGTCTGAACAGCCATATATTGCGTAGGTTTGTTCTGGTAAATACAGGGCCATAATGCGCTCAATTATCGGTTGCGCAATCGCGCTTCACTACATGATAAGCATGTCGATAGATAAGAGCAAGCAAGCAGAATGCTTGAAACTTACTATCTATTTGCCATATGTTAGACATAGACCAAGAGGACCTAGAATGGACACACAATTTTCCATCACAACTTCTGCAGCAAGCCGTATTCAAACGCTTATGTCAGCTGAAAACAGCCCCTATTTCCGGGTGCGTGTGGATGGTGGCGGCTGTTCTGGATTTCAATATAAGTTTGACTTTGACACTGACAAGCAATCTGATGACATTGAATTTTCTGCACATGGCGTGACAGTGCTTGTGGATGAGATGTCCCTTCCCTTCTTGGAAAATGCACAGCTCGACTATGTTGAAGAGCTTATTGGATCATATTTCAAAGTCGAAAATCCAAACGCTACTGCCTCTTGTGGATGTGGCACATCATTCTCTATCTAATTCAAAATTTGATGGTGACCTATTAAGGGGGCTTGTTATGCGCATAGCAACATGGAACGTGAATTCAATGAAAGCACGTTTGCATCATGTCTTAGAGTACTGCAAGGCTGGCCATACAGATATAATTCTGGCTCAAGAATTAAAGCTGACAGATGAGAATTTCCCTGTAGATGCATTTCGTGAGATTGGCTGGCAAGTGGCGACGCATGGTCAGAAGACCTATAATGGTGTGGCTATATTAAGCCCGCATGAGATCTCCGACGTAATATGTGGCCTTGATGGTGAGCCTGAGGATGAACAGGCACGCTATATAGAGGCTACAATTTCTGGGCTACGTGTTGCTTCAATTTACCTGCCGAATGGCAATCCAAGACCAGGTCCAAAATTTGATTATAAATTACGTTGGATGGAGCGTTTACACAAACGTGCTGCTCAGCTGATTGCGTCTGAAGCACCAATCATTCTTGGCGGGGACTACAATGTCATCCCGCAACCCATTGATTGTTATGATGAAAAGGCTTGGGAAGGTGATGCACTTTATCATCCAGATAGTCGTGCAGCCTTTTTCCGGCTTTTACATTTAGGCTATACAGATGCCCTAAGAACAATACACCCATCTGGTGAGCAATATAGTTTTTGGGATTATCAAGCTGGCGCCTGGCCAAAGAATAATGGCATTCGGATTGACCATTTATTATTATCGCCAGAGGCGGCAAACCGTTTGCAGGACGCGGCAGTTGACCGCGGCCCGCGTGGTTTGGAAAAAGCCTCAGACCACACCCCTGTATGGTGCCGTCTGAGCTAGAGTTTAAATATCTGCATAGATATGTGTTTCAGCCTTACCACCTGGATGCGTTAGCGCACCTTTTTCTGCCGAACCAACAGTTTGTGCATATTTCCAGATGGTACCAGACTGATATTCAGTTTCACGAGGTTTCCAATCAGCCTTACGTGCAGCCAGCTCCTCATCGGATAAGTCAACAGAAATTGTACCAGCTACCGCGTCAATTGAAATCATATCGCCATCTTTGAGAAGACCAATTGGCCCGCCGACAGCTGCTTCTGGTCCAACATGGCCAATGCAGAAGCCACGCGTCGCACCCGAGAAGCGACCATCAGTGATAAGCGCAACCTTATCACCAGCACCTTGTCCATAAAGCGCTGCTGTAGTTGCTAGCATTTCACGCATGCCAGGACCACCCTTTGGACCCTCATAGCGAATGACAAGCACTTCACCCTCTTTGTAATTGCGCTGTTCAACAGCTTTGAATGCATCTTCCTCACAATCGAAGCAACGTGCTGGCCCGGTAAATTGCTGTTCCTTCATGCCAGCTACCTTAACAAGGGCGCCTTCTGGTGCCAAATTACCACGCAAACCAACAACACCGCCAGTTGGTGAAAGAGGCGCTTCACAAGTCCGAATAACATCTTGATCTGTAGGAAATGTCACATCAGCTAGATTTTCAGCAATTGTCTTTCCTGTAACAGTGATACAGTCACCATGCAAGAAACCGCCATCGAGAAGGGCCTTCATCAAAATAGGCACACCACCAATAGCATACATATCTTTTGCGACATACCGACCACCTGGCTTTAGATCGGCGATATACGGCGTACGACGGAAGATTTCAGCAACATCATGTAGGTCAAATTCAATGCCACATTCTGCTGCAAGCGCTGGAAGATGCAAGCCTGCATTTGTAGAGCCGCCTGAGGCAGCAACAACAGTGGCCGCATTTTCGAACGCCTTGCGGGTTAGAATATCGCGCGGACGAAGCTGTGTTTTCAGCAATTCCATAACAACACGACCTGAATGATAGGCATATTCATCACGGCTTTCATAAGGTGCAGGTGCGCCGGCTGAACCTGGCAAAGCTAGGCCGATAGCTTCCGACACACAAGCCATTGTATTGGCAGTAAATTGACCACCGCACGACCCAGCTGATGGGCAGGCTACACATTCCAGCTCATGCAAATCATCATCTGACATATTGCCAGCTGCATGGGCGCCAACAGCTTCAAAAACATCCTGAACCGTGACATCTTTGCCTTTGAACTGGCCAGGCAGGATTGAACCACCATACATGAAAACAGATGGAACATTCAGGCGTGCCATAGACATCATCACACCAGGTAATGATTTGTCACATCCTGCGAGACCTACAAGCGCGTCATAACAATGGCCGCGAACGGTTAATTCAACGGAATCAGCAATCACTTCACGGCTTACCAGAGACGCTTTCATGCCAGCATGGCCCATGGCGATACCGTCAGTGACCGTGATTGTTGTAAATTCCCGAGGGCTGCCATCATGGTCTTTAACGCCTCGCTTTGCGGCCTGCGCCTGGCGGGCAAGGGCAATATTACATGGAGCGGCTTCATTCCATGTTGTAACAACGCCAACTAATGGCTGATAAATTTCTTCCTCGCTCATGCCCATTGCATAATAGTAAGAGCGGTGCGGCGCACTCTTCGCCCCCACACTAACATGGCGGCTTGGTAAATTTTCTTTGTTATTCCATTTATCAGACATTGTATCCTCCGTATTTAACCATCAAGACGCATCAATGCTGCCTTTAGCGCATCAATACGAGTTTGTTCGTCTTCCAGACGTCGTCTATTTTCCACGACAACGGCCTCAGGCGCTTTTGCTACAAAACCAGCATTATTCAATTTGGCTGAGAGTTTTGCTGCTTCTGCCTCGCCATTAGCAATATCCTTTTTCAGGCGTGTGCGTTCTGCATCAAAATCAAGAATACCTGTAAGAGGTAACCCGACATCCATCCCTGAAATACTTGTTAGTGCAGTCCCTTTTGCAAAATCGCCATCAATAAACCGAATAGCCTCTACCCTTGCCATACGCAATATAGCGGCTTCCATTTGCATAATGACGGATTGATGTGAATCTGTAGCGCCACGTATTTCAAGTGCTGGCTTTGCCGAAAGAGGTACATTCATTTCAGAACGTATCGTTCTGATTTCACTGATTATATCTATAACAAGATCAATATTAGTATCCGCCTTTGCAGCCGCATCTTTAAATGGCCAAGGCGCAGCGATAAGCATATCAGACTGATTGAATATTTTCTCATTCAGCTCTTCTGTTACAAAAGGCATCAGCGGATGCAACATATGTAACGCTTTTTGCAATACATAGGATGCCGTTCGACGAGATTCATCTGAATCTGCTAATGTTGGCTTAATAAATTCTAAATACCAATCACAATAATAATTCCAGATGAACTGATAGAGCTTATCAGCCGCTTCATTGAACCGGTAAGCACTCAATGCATTCGATACAGCTTCATTTGTTTGATTCAGCTCATGCAAAATCCATTGATTCACAGGTGCATCAATTGTATCTGGCAGCGTATGCGTGCCTGTTATTTCATTCATTTCCAGAAAACGTGCAGCATTCCAGATTTTTGTGACAAAATTACGGTAACTCTCAATACGGTTTTCAGAGAGCTTTAAATCACGTCCCTGTGCGGCCATAGCGGTTAATGTAAACCGAAGTGCGTCTGCCCCGTATTTGGCAGTTAAATCTAAAGGATCAAGAACATTGCCCTTAGATTTGGACATTTTCTGACCCTTCTCATCACGAACAAGCGCATGAATATAAACATGTTTGAAAGGCACTTCATTATCCATGAAATGCATGCCCATCATCATCATTCTAGCGACCCAGAAGAAAATGATATCAAAACCTGTTACCAACACAGCACCTGGATAATAGCGCTCTAATTCCGAATGGTCTTGCGGCCATCCCAATGTTGAGAATGGCCAAAGCGCACTCGAAAACCAAGTATCAAGCACATCCTCATCCTGAAATAATGCCACATCCTCACCATAATGCGCCTTTGCAGCTGCCGATGCCTCGGCTTCTGTTTCCTCAACAAAAGCAGTACCATCAGGCCCAAACCAAGCTGGAATTCGATGGCCCCACCATAATTGCCGTGAAACACACCATGGTTGAATATTCTCCATCCATTCGAAATAGGTTTTACTCCATCTCTCAGGCACGAATTCTGTTTTTCCGCTGCGAACAGCCTCTATAGCAGGTTTTGCTAAGGTTGCTGCATCTACATACCATTGATCCATCAACCAAGGCTCAACTGGGACTCCAGATCTGTCTCCATGTGGTACAGCATGTCGATTTGGTTCTGCACCCACCATAACGCCCATACCCTCAAGTTCAGCGAGCAATTTTTTACGGGCATCAAACCGATCTAAACCTTGATACGCCTCAGGCACATTTTCGTTCAACGTAGCTGTTTCGTCAAAAATATTAAGCAGTTCTAAACTGTGGCGCTTCCCAACTTCAAAATCGTTAAAATCATGCGCAGGTGTGATTTTCACCGCGCCAGTACCTTTTTCAGGATCAGAATACTCATCTGCAACGATTGGAATTTCTCGGCCTACAAGCGGCAGAATAACCATCTTTCCAACAAGATACTTATATCTCTCATCATCAGGGTGGACAGCAACCGCCATATCGCCGAACATTGTTTCTGGACGCGTTGTCGCAACAGTCACAAATGTACCTGGCATATCCTTTACTGGATATTGAAGGGACCACATATGGCCATCGACGTCCTTCTGTTCTACTTCTAAATCAGAGATAGCTGTTAGCAGCTTTGGATCCCAATTTACAAGCCGCTTATCCCGGTAAATGAGACCATCCTTATGCAGCTTCACAAAGACCTTGCGCACAGCTTCAGATAAGCCCTCATCCATTGTAAAACGACTTCGAGGCCAATCAGCAGACACGCCCAAATGGCGCTGTTGATGTTCGATCATGCCGCCGGATTCTGCTTTCCATTGCCACACCTTTTCAATAAAGGCATCACGGCCTAAATCGCGCCGATTAATGTTTTCGGCCGCCAGCTGGCGTTCAACAACCATCTGTGTTGCAATGCCTGCATGGTCCATACCAGGCTGCCAGAGCGCATCATACCCCTGCATTCTGTGATAGCGAATAAGCACATCCTGCAAGGTGAATGTTAAAGCATGCCCCATATGCAGTGAGCCTGTGACATTAGGCGGCGGCATCATTATAACATATGGTTTTTTATCTGAAGATGGAGCACACGCAAAATGACCGGCAGCTTCGCTCGCCTCATACCAACGTTGTTCAATCTGCTCAGGGTTATAGGTTTTTTCTAACATAGGCTCACAAGGGGCAGGAATATAGATAGGAAATGGTATGCGACTTAAGTATTTTGGTCGCGACGATTTGTGGAATGCGGATGCTTAGATTTAGCGGGCTGAAGTTCATCACGCAAGGCATCTTCAATTATATCTGTCATATTAGCTGCAAGCCAATCTGTCATTTGCCGCCGAATAATATCTTGCATAGTTGAGCGAACTGCGCTTGTGAATAAGCTCTTATATTCTGGCTCCGTACGTTCTGCCACATCTACAAGATGCAATGCTATGTTTGACAGTCTTTGCGTGTCGGAAGCCTTTTCATCGCCAGCTTTTTCGGCAGAGACATCTATTGAGTCTGCTGAGCTATCGGCAGCTACAAGATTGCTTTCCTCAGCGATGGCATTACTGCCAACAACTTTGCTATCATCATCCATATCAGCTGCATGTTCTACCCCAGCTTCGACACTGCCATCTGACGTGCCTTGCGAACCATCTACAAGATTAACATCATCTGATTTATGCAGTTGTGCCAATATAGACTTATCTGAAGTCTGCGTATGTTCCTGGATATGCTGAATTGGCTCTGCGGTATTGGCAGTATGTTGCGCCCCTTGTTCCAACCCATTTGTTAGAGACATTCTGGCATCTAAAGCAATTTTGGCTAATTCAGACAGATTTGTGCGCCTGCCTGTTGCATCAGTCTCATCCTGTTTAGGCTTTTTATCTACTGTCTTTGCAGAGGCATTTTTCAGAGCAATCGTGCTATCAAGCAAATTTTGAAATTCTGCTAGCAATGCCCGTGTTTCCTCAATTTCTAGAGCAGCTTGCTGGTTTAACTGCTGTGACGGATCACCTGCGGATTGCACCGAACTAACATCAGGCTGATTTTGCACTTCAACCAGAGGTTCAGAATAATTGGTTTTAGACACCGTATCATATGCAGAAAGCTTATCTGATGGATGAAATGCCGGCCAGCCCATTTCAGCTGACTCATCAGCCCTGTCTGTATAGCCAAGGGTTTCGTCAGTTTTAGACATTGATACATCAGATGCATCAGCAATATCAGACTTTGTCTCTATTGAAGAAATTTCCTCACCAACCATACTATATGGCGTATCAAACTGCTGTTCTAGACCGCCACTATCTAAGGGACGCTCCAACGGATTCAAAGCAATCAAATTTGTTTCGGCTTCTTGCGTTTCAGGCGCCACAGACCCACGCCAGACAATTGATTCCAGCCTAATTGTGCCATCATCTTCAGGTGTTTCTATACCGCTTGCTTCTACAAGAGACTTGATCGCCTGCAGCGCATCCTCAACTTTGCGATTATCATCTGTCGCCATGACTTAAACTAAATCCGTCTCAACACCGAAACAATTACGTACCCTATTCATAATCCTAGACAGATTACTGCCCAAAAGAAAGACGCTCAGTGAAGTCAGAGAAAAACTCAAATGGCTGACCATAATCTGACACAGGATCGACAAGATCATCTAAGCCAGCCCCATCACTGTTAAGTGCAAACTCAGCAGCTGATAATTGTCCTAACGCATTTTTCAGCCGATATGCGCTTGTAAGCACAGACTGACGGGTTTGCACTTGCCTTAGCAGGGCAGAATTCACACCAGATTCTGCGTCAAGTTCATCAAGGAAGGTTTTTAGTCCGAATTCAACCTCAGAAGAAATTCCTTCAAGCACTAAATTTGCAGCATCAACCTCAGCTGCCACCGCATCAAGTTGTGCTGCAGCTGCAATATAGTTCTGAAATGCAGACCGCGCTGCCAAAGCGATGCGACGTTTTGTTTCTGCTGTGTTTGACTTTGCTTCGTTCAGTTTTGCAATTGTTTCGCGCGATTTTGCATGTGTAGCAGTTGTTGCGAATAAAGGACTTGTCAATGTGATCGTGGCTGACACCTCATCTTTTTCCTGAGCACGTGTTGAGGCTTGAGTCATGCCAGCTGACACGCTGAAATTCACTTTTGGCTTCACAGATGTCTCTAAAACATCGAATGCCTTTTCTGCAGATTGCTCGGCGGACAGTGATGCGCGCACATCAGGATGAAAGGCAATCGCCATTGTTTCCGCCTCTAAAATATCAAACGGTAAATTACTTGGCACCGGAGGTATTGTAAGTGTTTCAGGCACATCACCGACGAGAGAGCGATATGTCTCTTCAGCTACAAGCTCATCAGATTGAGCTATAATTACATCTGATTGTGCTCTGGCTAGCCGTGATTCTGCCTGCGCTACATCTGTTGGGGTTGCCGTACCTGCATCAAGCCGAATGCGCACTGCATCGGTTTGTGCCTCTAATCTCTCAAGGTTTAACTGACTAATTGCGACAGTCTCACGTGCTGTAATAAGGCCCAGATATGCATTTGTTACATTGAGCAACACAGCTTGTTCTGTACCAGCATACCGCGCCTTCGCAGCGTCAAGCTGCAATTGCGCAGCTTGAATACGAGCCTCACCCTCACCTGAGTCAAATAGACGCTTTGAAAGGCTGATTGTACCTTTTTGAGAGTTGCTTGAGTCAAAGCCGCCTGCCTTTGTGGCAGCATCTGTCCAGGATTGAGTTCCAGATATGTTTACCGAGCCATTTAAGTCATTACCACTATTTGTGATAACTAAATTTTGCCGGGATGCGACAAATGCATGTTGTGCAGCCGCGAGCACCTCAGATGATTGCAACCCCTTATTCATTGCGTCAATTAATGTATCAGCCTGCGCTTGATTTGAGATGGCCAGAATAATTCCAAAACTCAGCAATAATTTACGCATAAATTCAATCCCTTAAATGTAGACCCCTCCACTATAACACAAAGAAGGGTAATGTCTAAAATTCAAACCCGGCTTTCGCCTTAAATTCTTCTAACACAGGCACTTGTGCGTTAAACAGCTCGCGCCTGGTTATGTTTGTTCCTGTGCGTGACCACAAACTTGCTGCACCGATCTTGCTTCCGGACGGGCGCCACACAGCTGCAATGGAGCCTCCAGGGGCTAGTTGAGAGACAAGATTTTCAGGCACCACCTCAATTGCACCTTCAATA
>WTHY01000057.1:3818-11657 GCA_011522945.1 Alphaproteobacteria bacterium | reverse complement strand
GACAGCGCCTGGACTGTACATTCCGGGGCAAAGGCACCTCAAGCTGCAGGCGTAATTCATACAGATTTTGAACGTGGATTTATCCGCGCTGAAACGATTGCCTATGAAGATTATATTTCATGCGGCGGCGAATCAGGTGCGAAAGATGCAGGTAAACTTCGCATCGAAGGTGCTGACTATTTGGTGAAAGATGGAGATGTCTTCCATTTCCGCTTTAATGTCTAATCTCCCTAGCAAGTCATCCAAGTATCCCTTTGCTTTGATATTTATCCAGCAGCCGCCTGACGCCAGGGATTTGACAGCTTACACATAACAATCAACAGTATAGCTTTTCCACATGAAGGAGGCTTACTTATGTTGCTATGTTGTGATTGCCGGTTTTGGAAAGCTGTAGGTGCTGCAAAGCAGGCCACAGAAGGGTATTGCAGATACCGGGCACCCTCTGCCATTCTACCACACCGTGTATCACCAAAAGACTTAGCTGAACGTGATAAGTTTGAACTTGGTGAACGCGATGTACCACCACGGGGGTTTCAGCCCATGCACCCCATTACCAATGCCCTGTGGGGCTGTGGTGAAGGCAGGCCTTCTAATAAAGACTGACACTTAGGCGATCCAGACATATTTCCAGACATTTATATAGTCTTGGAGCCTCAGTGCGTCCTATCCAAAAGAAGATGCGCATAGCACTATCCTCATCCAAAGTTAGACATAGGCAGCACGAGCTGGCATATAGTGCGGCCATCCTGTAAGGGCGGTTATGAGCTAGCTGATTAACCCGCTATTTATCTCAGTATTTTCGTGCAGCTCCATTAGCTTCAGGGATAAGAGCATGCAAGGTTTGCCAAGGACATACCAAAAAATGTCTGAGATCTGGCTTCGCTATCTCTGGCATGCTTTTGGCGTATCACGCTTTTGTATAGAAAACATAGACAAGAAAAACCCCGTGCCAGCTATACCAGCACAGGGTCATATAAGTTTATTTCAGCAAATTATGCGTTTATTAAGCTGCTTTTTTCTTTACATCAGCCCAGATGAAACGCATCGCGCCATATGATAAGCCTGTAAAGACAATCAAGAAGAATAATGTTGCAACACCGATACGCTTGCGGCTCTCCAGTGATGGTTCAGCTGTCCACATCAGGAAGTTTACAATATCCGCAGATACGGCACTGACAGATGTTTCAGCACCATCGGCATATTCCACATCATCGCCATAAAGCGGCTGTGGCATCGCAATCATATTGCCTGAATAGGCAGCATTATAATACATGCCGTCAGGCACATCCTTGCCTGCAGGCGCATCTTTATAGGATGTCAAAAGACTATATAGATAGTCTGGGCCATGGGCGCGTGCCTTTGTGATCAGTGACAAATCTGGCGGATATGCCCCATTATTGCCAGCACGTGCCGCATTCTCATTTGGATATGGTGCTGGGAAATAATCCGCAGGAATGGCTGCCCGCATGAACATTTCGCCCTCGTCATTCGGACCGTCCATAACTTCATATTCAGCAGCAATAGCTTTGATTTCTGCTTCATTATAGCCAAGATCAGCCAAATTGCGGAATGCGATATAGTTCAGTGAATGACAACCTGCACAAACCTCGCGATAGGCTTGAAACCCACGCTGCATAGATGCTTTGTCAAATGTGCCGAATATACCATTAAAGGACCAATCCTTATGCTTCAGCACGACATCGCCGCCGCCTGCCGCCAAAGCTGGCAGGCTAAAAAATGTTAGAATAGCGGCAAGGAAAAATTTCCGCATTATGCTTTCTCCTTTGGTGCGGCCGCAGCGCCAGCCATAGCGCCAGAACCACCCAGAACAGACTGAGATAATGATTGTGGTAACGGTCTTGGTGTCTCGATCACGCTCAGCAATGGTAAGATGATGAGGAAATGTGCGAAATACCAGATGGAACCTACACGTGACAATGTTACCCAAATACCTTCTGCAGGCTTCGCGCCGAGATACCCTAGAAGTAGGCAGTCAGCTACAAATACCCAGAAGAAGATTTTGAAAATTGGGCGGAATTTCGCTGAACGCACCGGCGACCGGTCAAGCCACGGCAACACGAACAGAACAGCAATCGCACCAAACATCGCGATCACACCACCAAGCTTGTCAGGAACAGCCCGCAAGATAGCGTAGAAAGGTAAGAAATACCATTCAGGCACAATATGCGCTGGTGTTTGAAGTGGGTTCGCTGGAATGTAGTTATCTGGGTGACCCATGAAGTTCGGGAAGAAGAATACCGCTGCCGCAAAAATGCACAAGAACACAGACAAACCGAACAAATCCTTAATTGTGTAATAAGGATGGAACGGAATTGTGTCTTGCGGGCCACGCGCGTCAATACCGAGCGGGTTATTTGACCCAAAGCGGTGTAGCGCCACAATATGCAGCATAACTACGCCAACGATTACAAATGGCATCAGGTAATGTAGCGCAAAGAAACGGTTCAATGTCGGGTTATCAACAGCGAAACCACCCCATAGCAATGTCGTGATGGCATCACCAACATATGGCAGCGCTGAGAACAGATTTGTAATAACTGTCGCACCCCAGAAGCTCATCTGACCCCATGGTAATACATACCCCATGAAGGCTGTCGCCATCATCAACAAGAAGATGGTAACACCAATGATCCAGAGCAATTCACGTGGTGCCTTGTATGAGCCGTAATACAGGCCCCGCAACATATGGATATACACAACAATGAAGAAGAAGCTGGCGCCATTCATGTGAATATAGCGAATCAACCATCCATGGTTCACATCACGCATGATACGCTCAACAGAGCCAAACGCATAATCAACATGCGGTGTGTAGCTCATTGCTAGCGTGATACCTGTCACAATCATAACAACAAGCGTAAAGCCCGCCAAAGAACCAAAATTCCAGAAATAATTCAGGTTTTTCGGTGTTGGATAATCACTGGCGAAATGTTCAGCAGCGCTGAAGATTGGAAGCCGGTGATCAATCCAGCTAACTACAGGATTTGAAAATTTTGTCGCAGACATCTTAAGATACTCCTTCGCGCCGGCTAGCCAATACGAATAATATTATCAGAGGTAAACGCATATGGCGGTACCTCTAGGTTTAGGGGTGCCGGCCCTTTGCGGATACGTCCTGAGCTATCATAGTGAGAGCCATGGCATGGGCAGAACCAGCCATCATATTCACCACGAACTTCGCCAACCTTCTGGCCAAGAGGCACACAGCCCAGATGCGTACAAATACCGAGAACTACCAGATATTCTGGATTCTCGACACGATCTGTGTCTGTTTCTGGATGGCGCAGAGCCTCAGCTTCTACGGCTTCTGCCTCTGCAATCTCAGCTTCGGTGCGGTGCCGGATAAAGACCGGCTTACCACGCCATTTCACCGTGATAGATTGTCCAACTTCGATTTTTGAGACATCAATCTCAATATTTGCCAACGCCAATGTGTCGGCAGCTGGGTTCATTTGATTGATGAGTGGCCATGCAGCAGTTGCTGCACCCATGCCAGCCATTGCATAAGTCGCCACTACGATAAAATCGCGGCGTGACTTATTTTCTGGCTGTGATGCATCAGCCTGTACTTCTTTTGACTTAGTCGCCATCTTCCCCTCGCGAATGCGTACCCACTTTTAAGTCGTGTCGTCTGGGTTGTGATGCAAAATGCGTCAGCAGCCCCCCAGCCGAACGCCCTCCATATGGAGGTAGGTCAGAGTGTTAACAGAGCTAAACAGATTTTCCCACCCATTTTGCCCATTTTGGCGCAGATAATAGCAAAAAAAATTGGTTTTTTTTAGTAGCTGGAACATTTTGTCGCGGCTGCAACAGACCAGAGCCATTCAGCCAATGATTTGACCTATGGCCAGCGCACCTCTGGCGGCATGCTCATCAAGATAGCCTCGATATTACCACCGGTTTTTAAGCCGAATAAAGTACCACGATCGTAAAGCAAATTGAACTCAACATAGCGCCCTCTGCGCACGAGTTGGTGATGACGGTCTGACTCACCCCAGCTTTTATCCATCAAACTGCGCACGATAGTGCAGTAGCTGTCGCGAAAGCTCGTGCCAACATCTTTTGTAAATGCGAAATCAGCAGCCCAATCACCACTATCTAGATAATCATAAAATATACCGCCAGCGCCACGCGGCTCATCTCTATGCTTTAAGTGAAAATACTCATCACACCATTTTTTATATTTTGGATAATAGCTCTCATCATGCGAATCACAGGCAGATTTCAAATCACCGTGAAACTGCTCTGCTGCCGCGTCTGCTGGCATTAATGGGGTCAGATCACCGCCGCCACCAAACCAGCTTTTCTCAGTGGCAATGAAACGTGTATTCATATGGGCAGCAGGCACAAATGGATTTTGCGGATGGGCAACAAGTGAAATACCGGCAGCCCAGAATGCATTAGAGGTCTCTGTTCCAGGTATAGTTTTACTGAAATCTTCAGAAAACTGCCCATGGACAACAGATATATTGACGCCCACCTTCTCAAAAACACGCCCATGCATCAGGCTCATTTCACCGCCACCGCCGTCCGCTCTGTTCCAGCTTTTACGAACAAATCTGCCAGCTTGCCTGTCTGATAATTGTGTATTAGCTGCCTCATCTTCGATTGTTTCGAATTGGGAACAGATATCATCACGCAGACTGCGAAACCAGCTTGCAGCTTGTGTTTTCCGTGATTCGATATCTGTCTTACTCATCTCTTTACCTATAAATTAGATGCAGCTATTGCGTGTGATGTTATCTAGGCTGCTCGTCCCTGATGGATCTCGCATGGGCAATAAGCTCGTCTTTACTAAACTGAAAATCTGATTTCACCCATCTATCTTCTAAGCTGAGGAGTATCTGGCCCAGACCCACTCCCGGCGCTACGCCTATAGTTATTAGATCAGCACCGCGCAAAGGGAAAGTGGGAGGCTGATATGTCGCAAGCTGGTTTAGTCTGTCAGTATCTGCCGTTTCTGCCTCCCAGAGCAAAAATAATAGGAGTCTTTGATAGGCCTCAGCCCCTAACTGATAGGCAGCCTGTTGCCAGTGCTTATCCGCCAGCAGAGCCTCAACAACATCTGAATCCAACTTATCTAGATATAAATCGAGCAACTCTGTGTCTGCCCGGCTGAGCCGAACCCAGGCTGGTATCCTCGCCCCTGGGCCTAACTGCCAAGCAAACCGTCCCAAAGCTGTTAGCGACTCACCATAGGAGGCCGTCAATTTTATCTTTGTTGTTGCCCCTAATAATTTCTGAGTCAGACCAGCTGTCTCTGCCAGATGTAATGCATGTCTCCAGCCATGCGCTGAAACTAGGCGCACCCATTCGGTTGTAACACGCTCACCAGATAACCTATCAAGGCCATTCAAATGACGTTTGATAGCCGCAATTCCAGCTTCTGAGAGACGCAATTCCGGATACTCAGCCACAAGGCGAAAGCCACGCATAATACGTAAATAATCTTCTTGTATTCGCCTGTCTGGGTTGCCAATGAAACGCAATATGCCAGTTTCCAGATCAACCATGGCGTCAAGTGGGTCGAACAGAACGCCATCACCATTCATGTAAAATGCATTTATCGTAAAATCGCGCCGCTTTGCGTCTTCTAGCCAGTCATCTACAGGCCTAACAACGGCATGACGACCATCTGTTTTTGTATCAATGCGTGTTTGGGTAAGCTCTACAATATGCTGTTTATAGCGCACAGTTATAGTGCCATGGTCGATACCTGTCTCATAGACAGCTAGACCAGCCTGTTTTAACTTGTCCGCTATAAGGGTAATCGGTGCCGTCACAGCCATATCAACATCATCAACAGGCTTGCCGAGCAGGTGATTGCGCACAGCACCGCCTACAAAGCGAGCTTCACTCCCAAGTGTGGCAGCATTGGAGAGTATCTCCTGGCAGATTGGCCAAGCAAGAAAAGCTGGTTTTTGTATGCGCTGTGCCATGTAATCTGCGATGCAAGCTATCTATAACCTGCCCTCATCAATTAGCCATTCAGTGGATTGCCTCTTGATCTTCGACTTTTGGATAAGCAAAATCAATAGAGCAAGCCTCTAAAATCAAACATATTAGCAGCCCCAGAGGGCTGGGATTACCCGCTTGCGAGGCCAAAATGCCACTCTGGGGACATGTTTTACGGTAAAATTAGTTATTATCGAAATTACCAGGCTGAATTTTGCCATCAATCAATTGTGCTGGTTTATACTGCCCATCAGGTGTTCCAGCGCCCGTTTCCAGCATAAATAATCCCGCCATCAACGCGAGCAGACCCGCCAGCGCGCCTATGATAGGGGCCATGCTTTTCGCGCGTGATGCCTCTTCATCACTGGGGCGACGCCGCGCATACCAAAGCACAGCCTGATAGACTAGATAGGCAAGAACGACTGCTGCAGCGATAAGTAAATATCGTTTCATATGAAAATTGTCCTTTGTATCTAGTTCTGTTCAATACAGCTTGCAAAATTGGTAAGGCTAAAAAACTCTAACACAAAATAGGGCCGTCATTTCTAATTTTGTGCTTATCATATTCACCATTAAGACATCTGGCAAAACTGAGCATAATACTTGCTGTAGCCCCCCATATGACAGGCTTTGTATTCTCAATAACGTGATAATGTCTGGTGCGCCCCTGCCATTCACGGCTTTGTGGCAAATACCGCATTTCATCTAAATAGGGTGAAACAGGCTCTGTCCACACTGACGCGACCTCAGCCTGTTGCAAATGAAGCTGATCCAGAAAGGTGTCTGGCGCCTCAGGGCTATATCCCACAACAGGTTGTATTAAATACCCAGTACCCGTCAAATGCTGCGGCAAATATCCAAGAACCTCTATATTTTTGGCAGGCCACCCAATTTCTTCTTCACATTCTCGCAAGGCTGTGTGCAACAAACTAGCGTCTCCAGCATCCGGCTTGCCGCCGGGAAAACTGACTTGCCCTGCATGGCTTTTGAGATGCTCTGAGCGCAATGTTAACACCAGCTCAGCTGCCTCTATTGGTCCGACGAGCAACATCATAACTGATGCGGGCCGCGCTGCCTCCTGCGGCACCCCCTCAGGAATCTGCATATCTGGCATGTCTGCTATCAGGCTGCCTGTAATGATTTCCAATGCTGGCATGGATTTAGGCAATGGTAGTTGCGACATCGCAGCCTCAATCCTCATTTGGCTCAAGTGGGAACCAATGACCACCAGACCAAATTCCAGCTCTGCCTGCCGCGTCAAACGCAGCTTTATCCGCAAGCGCATAAAATACTGGACGGGCGAGCCGCGCTACTAAACCCTTCTCCAGATGCATGTAAGGCCGAGGCTCTCCAGCGCGCAATCCAGCCCGCATCTCCAACGGATGCTCTGGGCCCAAATGCCAGTGACGCTGCAAATTATCCTCACAAATAACTAGTTGTGAGTCTCCAGATCCTGAAATATCGCAGCTTGTAATAATGAAAGGAGCATCAGCCACTGTAATAACTCCTTCCTCTGCAGGCGTACGCAGCCAATATTGCGCATTTTCGTAAGACAATACTGACGCAAATAATTTCACAAGGCCCATACGTTTGATTTCGCCGCCCTCGTGATACCATCTGCCATCATCTGCAATATGGATGTCATATGTATGCGGGCTCATATCCATGCATAATCACTCTTCACACGCTCATTTTCCTAACCTTGATCTATGTGCGCATCCGCAAAGTTTCAATCAAGATTGTTGATTATGTGAGATTACCACTGACAGAGCTATGGTGAAAATACGGTATTTGCCAAATATCTGTTGGTCCTGCCAAGTCCTAGCTCAAGGTCAGCTCAGGACCAGATTAGGCCAAAAACAG
>WTHY01000057.1:0-3718 GCA_011522945.1 Alphaproteobacteria bacterium | reverse complement strand
GTCTGAACCGCATCGAACCTAGTGAAGAAATACCATTCATACACCTTTTCCTAACTATTTTCCCAGACAATCCTGTGATGATTTTCATCCCCTATAAAATTGAGCAGCACCTATGAGAACCAATTTTGCAATCTCTGCGACTGGACATCTTTTTTTTCCAGATGAAACACCGGCATCTCGCTATGTTATCTTTGCTGAGAGACGGGCACATGCTGTTAAACTGTCGATTAAGCCACATGCTCCGCCAGTCGCGCTTGTTAAATTATTACGGCACATTCGCGATATAAAAGGCCAAATTCTCATTGAAAGCCGCACCGCACACGCTAAGAAATTGGTGTTGGAAACTGCTGAGGCCTGCATATATATTGGGCGTTTGGCGCTCGCAAATTATGAACAGGCACATCAAGCTGTCATGACATCAGATATTGCATTTTGGTCAGACCATCACAGCATTAGTAATCACACAGCCGCGCCCTCGACAAGAATTGCCAATATCCCAAAAGAGATTACGTCATTGGCAAATATGCGACTTGGCGAACTTGACACAGCCACAGCACTAACCCACTTCACGCAAGCCCAAATGCAACAGGCAACATTTATCTATCCTGACGCAGATCAAAATCTACATATTGGCAAAATGCCACCAACACTCATATGGCCGCCAGAATCCTATCTGGAGGCAGAGGCACATTCAGACTGGGCACCTGAACCATTTAGTCAATGGCTCAGACTTGTCTGCGAAGTCGCTCTTGCAGCCCGCAAACCATTATTACATTTTGGCCAGTTTCACATGCAACATACTAAATCGCATCAATTGCCAGAGTTTGATGGCTTGCCCAGTCACATAAATCCTGGTGAAACAAACCCCAGTGAAACAAACCCCAGTGAAACAAACCCCAGTCAGATAAACCCAGACGACAGGAAACCGAATGAGACAAGCGCCAGCCAAATAAATCCGGGGCAAATAGATACAGCAACGCCGCCGCAAAAAGCAGACTTCATAAGGCTGCTATATCCTTTGACTGCTGATAAAGAAAAGCCAGATAATTACCGGCTTATCACACTAGCCTATAGGCTGTCCGATGCCGCCCCGATTTTATAATATCTTGGGCTATTAACGGCTTATTTAGCTGCATGATATACACCCTAAATTAGCATAAATACGCATATGGCAAGTTTATATACGCATATATGCGCTTAAAATTGATATTTTAAGAATTTAATAAGTTTTTCGCTCCATCATGACAGTCTCCCGACAACAAAACTGAAATGATGAACATGTCTCGACCTATTGAATCTCAGCAAGATTCCTCAAAGATGACAGAAATACTTAAAGCAATGAGTAATACGAAACGACTTCAGATATTACATGAGCTTGTCCAAAATGAGGAGTTATCTGTATCACAACTTGAATTACTGGTTTCAAATCTGAGTCAGTCTGCCCTATCTCAACATTTGGGACGCCTAAGGCGTGCAAAAATCGTTAATACCAGACGGTCAAGTCAGACGATTTTTTATTCTTTAGTAGATGAAGATGTCAAAATGATACTGAGGCTCCTATCAAGCTTATATTCTGAAGACCCGATCATTCATCAGACGCATTAATTTGTGTCTTTGTAGGAAAAAGATGAGGTTGTTGTCATGTCCGAATGCAACAGGCATTAAAGCTTAGCGACGCGATAGGCAGAAACGCATTCTATTGCCATAGGTCGTGTTGCCCTTGATCTGTTACAATTGCTACAAAACCACCGGCGTTAATAGTAAGTCATAATATTACAGCATAGACAGGCTCTTCTTAGCCTGACCCGCAAAAATGCCAACACGAAGGATTTTGATACAGAACATTCTGATATCTGGCATTCTGATATCTGGCATTCTGATATCCAGGCGGTCCAAAATGATGTAACCAGAGCCTAAACTTTCTAATGCGGAGTATCCTGAACGTAAGTATTTTCACCTAGTGCATTCTTATGCTCAGCAATTTTGGTCCCCGCAATTCTAGCCCCCAGCAATTCTGGCCCCCAATACTTCTGGTCCCCAGTACTTCTGGCCCTCCCAAGAATTCTGACCTTCAGATATAGTGATCCGGTGCGGGGCATTAGGAACATTGCGGTAATTTTTCCATTTTTCAATGAAAAATTCAGCGCCAGACCTTGATTTTAGATGGATTTCGTGCGATCACGCGCCCATCATTTTAGCCGGCAGCCTTTTGGCTTTTTACGATTTGTAAGAATGCACTCCTATCGGGGGGACTATCCGGTTGCGGCGGAATGTCTACTTTAAAGAATAAAACACACGTAAAACCTGAAATAACTGACTCCAATATTGGACTAGTGCAGCTAGTAGCTAGTGGACCCCAGAACCATGTATATTTATCTTCCTATCGCTGAGGTGTCGCTGCATATCGCTGTTGTGATTGGCCTTGGTGGTGGTGTTGGATTTCTCTCTGGTTTGTTTGGGGTTGGCGGCGGCTTTTTAATGACACCGCTACTCATTTTCTTAGGCGTGCCAGCACCTGTAGCTGTGGCGACTGAGGCTAATCAGATCGTGGCCTCATCTGTTTCTGGCGTTTTGGCACATTGGCGCCGTAAAAATGTTGATTTCAAAATGGGCACCGTCCTTTTGGTTGGCGGTTTATTTGGCTCCTCAATAGGTGTGTTCCTATTTGCGTTATTGCAAAAGCTAGGCCAGATCGATCTGGTCATTAAACTATCCTATGTTGTATTTTTAGGCATTATTGGAAGCTTGATGCTATTTGAAAGTGCACGCGCTATCATGCGTGCACGCCAACCTGGTGCACGGCGTGGCAAATTACATACACATACATGGCTACACGGCCTGCCATTCAAAATGCGCTTCCGCCGCTCAAAATTATACATTAGCGCTTTATTGCCTTTCACCATAGCAGCCTTCGTGGGCGTGCTTTCAGCGATTATGGGTGTAGGTGGTGGATTTATTCTGGTGCCAGCAATGATCTATTTGCTTGGCATGCCAACATCAGTTGTGGTTGGAACATCCTTATTTCAGATTATATTCGTGACAGCGAACGTCACATTTTTACAGTCAGTACAGACCCAAACAGTTGATTTTATGTTAGCTGGATTATTGCTGCTTGGTGCTGTCATTGGCGCACAAATCGGCACACGTTTTGGTGGCATGTTGAGAGGCGAGCAACTGCGCGGCCTTTTAGCTTTGATGGTATTGGCTGTTTGCGTCAAATTACTATTTGACCTGGTGATTACGCCTGAAGATCTCTATTCAGTGGAGATTTTGAAATGAGACAGCCAGTCGTGAAACGCATTGCGATATTGGCTTTATTTGCTTTTGGCCTTGTACAGCAAGCAGCAGCACAAACACGCGCGCTCGTAACTGAATTATCATCTGAATCCGTTGATATCACCACGAATTTTAATGGCACCTCATTGCTATTATTTGGGGCAGTGAAAGAACATTACAGCTCTGAGAATGCCCATATTGTTGTAACTGTCTCCGGTCCAGAAAAATCTATATCAAGTCGCTTCAAGCAACGTGTTAGCGGTATCTGGATCAACACATCTTCTGTTACGTGGAAAAATGCACCAAGCTATTATCATATTTTGACTAGCCAGCCTCTGGATACAATCATGACAAATGCGGCTCGTGACAGATTCGAGATAGGCTATGATTATCTACCACTTAGATGGGACGCTGACGGCATTTCAACAGATGAGATAAATAC
>WTHY01000039.1 GCA_011522945.1 Alphaproteobacteria bacterium | reverse complement strand
AAGGCTACCGTATTTGCAACCGGTTGCAAAGGGGGCAATCTGCCTCGTCTGGAGACAAAATGACTTCGATTGGTATTGGCATTATCGGCGGTGGCTATATGGGTAAAGCGCATGCTGTGGCTATGCTTGCCGTTGGGGCTATTTTCAACACGAAATTACGACCACGCCTTGAAATGGTAGCCGCAACAAGCAAAGATACTGCCGAACAGTATCGCACTGCCTATGGATTTGCGCGGGCGACTGATGATTGGCAGGCATTAGTCGCTGACCCAGCCGTTGAAGCTATTGTTATAGCCTCACCGCAAAATACGCATCGTGCGATTGCTGAAGCGGCTTTGAAATTGGGCAAGCCTGTTCTTTGCGAAAAACCTATTGCTGATACAATTGACGATGCAAGAGCCATGGCAGCTCTCGCTGAGGAAACTGGCGTGACCAACATGATGGGGTTTAATTATATCCGTACCCCTGCCAGCCAATTTGCCAGACAATTACTAGCTGAAGAGTCTATCGGTCAGATAACTTGGTTTCGGGCAGAGCATACAGAAGATTTTCAAGCCGATCCGACCCTGCCGCATAATTGGCGCTGTTCTGGCATAGCCAACGGCAATATGGGTGATCTTGCCCCGCATCCAATTAATGCTGCTCTAGCGTTGATGGGCCCGATTGAGAAAGTGCTGGCTGATGTGGAATGTGTGCATAAAGTGCGCCCAGGCGGTTCTGTTACCAATGATGACCATGCACAAATTATGTGCCGCTTTAGCAATGGCGTAATGGGGCATATTTATTCCAGCCGCCTCGCTACAGGCCGCAAGATGGGCTATGCCTATGAAATTCATGGCACAAAAGGTTCAATACGCTTTGATCAGGAAGATCAGAATGCCATTTGGCTATATCGTGCAGATGGTCCTGAGGCAGAACGCGGGTTTAAAAAAATTCTGGCTGGCCCTGAACATCCTGATTATTTGCCCTTTTGCCAGGGCCCCGGCCATGGCACAGGCTATCAGGATACCATTATCATAGAAGCAAAAGATTTTTTGGAAGCTATTGAAACAGGAAAGGCCGTATGGCCGACGTTTCGTGACGGATTGGAAGTAGCAGAAGTGGTTGATGCAGTGCTGTTATCGGCTGGGTCAGGACATTGGACGGAAGTCAGGCAAGTTTAGGAGAAATTAATGACAATTAGGATTGGTAATGCGCCTTGTTCATGGGGTGTTGAATTTGCTGATGACCCTCGCAATCCGCATTGGCGTGAAGTGCTAGGGCAATGTGCCGAGGCCGGTTATACAGGTATTGAACTAGGGCCCGTTGGATTTATGCCTGAGGATCCTGCTGAACTGGGTGATGCTCTGGCAGAATTTGAACTTGAACTAATTGGCGGTGTAGTGTTTCGCGCCTTTCATGACCCAAATGCCTGGAATGAGGTTATGGATGGCGCTGTGAGAACATGCAAAGCCTTAGTAGCACATGGTGCCTCACATTTTGTCATGATTGACAGCATTTCTCCAAGACGCGCGCCAACAGCAGGCCGCGCTGATGAAGCAGAACAAATGGATGCAGCAGAATGGAAAGCCTATCGTGATCGCATCGTTACGATTGCAAAAATGGGAGCAGAGGAATATGGACTCATTCCTGAATTGCACCCGCATGCAGGCGGCTTTATGGATTTTGAGCCAGAGGTTGAAAAACTCTTGTCAGAGGTTGATAGCGATACATTAAAACTCTGCCTTGATACTGGCCACTGCACCTATGCAGGCTTTGATCCGGTAGCCTTTATGCGGCGGCATATGGACCGCATTACATATGTCCACTTTAAATCTACTGACCCTGTGGTCAAAGCCCGCGCCATTGCCAACAGAACTGGATTTTATGAAGCATGTGGTGAAGGTATTTTCTGCACCCTCGATAAAGGTGAAGTGGATTTGCCAGCAGTACGTGACTTGCTGTTGGAAAGTGCATATTCAGGCTGGTGCACAATCGAACAGGATTGCGATCCAACACTGGATCCAGACCCGCTAGGCGATGCACGGAAGAACCGTGAATATCTTGAATCAATCGGTTTTTATTAGAGGCTACTGATATGGCAAAATTACAATGGGGCATAATTGGCGGCGGCGAAGGCAGCCAGATTGGGCCTGCCCACCGACTTGGTGCTGGCCTTGATGGTGAATTTGACTTTGTTGCAGGCGCACTTGACCACCGCCCTGATGCCGGTCGCGATTATGGCATCAGATTGGGCCTGGCCCCAGAGCGTGCCTATGGCGATTGGCAAGAGATGTTGCAGGGCGAGGCTGGCAGGGACGATAGGATTGATCTGGTAACTGTGGCAACGCCCAATGCCACGCATTTTGAGATTACCAAAGCCTTTTTGGAAAAAGGGTTTAACGTTCTATGTGAAAAACCGATGACGATGACAGTCGAAGAAAGCGAAGAGATAGTAAAAATTGCCCGCGCCAGCAATCGTGTTTGCGCGGTCAATTACGGCTATAGCGGTTATTCTTTGGTGCGTCATATGAAAGCGATGGTTGCACGCGGCGATTTAGGCGCAATCAGGCTAGTGAAGGCTGAATTCTCCCATGGCCATCATGCGGATGCTGAAGATGCCGACAATCCACGGGTACGTTGGCGTTATGATCCGAAACAAGCCGGGGTTTCTGCACAATTTGCCGATTGTGGTATCCATGCGCTCCATATGGCATCATTCGTCATTGGCCAAGAAGCAGAACAGCTCTCGGCGGATATTGTGTCTTGCATCGCCTCACGCGAATTGGAAGATGATGCGATGGTAAATTTGCGTTTCGATGGCGGTGCTATCGGCCGGTTATGGACATCGTCAATCGCTATAGGCCGGCAACATGGACTGACAATTCAAGTCTTCGGCGAAAAAGGCGGATTGCGCTGGGCTCAAGAACATCCAAATCAACTTTATTGGATGCCGCTGAATGAACGCCTTCAAGTGATAGAGCGCGGAGAAGCAAACCTATCCCCTGAAGCTGACAGGTCTACTAGGGTCACAATTGGTCATGCTGAAGGTATGCCACTGGCTTTTGCCAATATCTACAAAGATTTAGCTGAGGTCATAAGAGCCGAAAAATCAGGTAAAACACCTGACCCTGCCAGCACATTATATCCACGCGCTGAAGATGGATTGCGGTCTATGGCAGCAGTAGAAGCGGTAGCAGATAGCGGCGCGCGAAATGGGGCTTGGGTTGATGCACGCCCCCCTATGTTCCGATAAGACAGGACTAAGTCTTAGGCCAAAATGGGTGTAAGCGGGGCTAAGCGCGCAATGGGCGCAAGGTGCCCCGTTCAACCAAGTGACATGCGAAAAGACGAGATTCGGGTGTTTTTTCAGGATCTTTCAATAAGGCTGCCATCTGATCCACACTGGCAGTAATGATATCGGATAATGGCTGACCAATTGTCGTCAGGTTAATATTCTCCCAACCAGCCATTTCCATATCATTCAGACCTATCAAACCGATATCACCAGGCACATTAAGGCCGAAATCCTGTGCTGCGCTAAGCGCGCCAATAGATAAAACATCATCTCCACAAAAATAGGCTTCCGCGCGATTGGCTGATAATAGGCGTGTCATTTCATTCCGGCCCGCTTTAAAAGTATAATCCTCTGCAAAAGAGCAGCTAACGTCGACAGAAGGGTGCGCCTTTAGCACATTGAGAAATCCTGTCATCCTGTCTTGGGTAGAAGTTGCCGCTTCTGGGCCTCCTAAAAAGGCAATATGCCGATAGCCTCTTGCCAATAAGGTTTCTGCGGCAAGTCGTCCACATTCCTGGTTGTCGATCCCCACCACATGCACTTTCGGCGTGCTAGAATATTTCCCAAAACTATGAACAATCGGCATGCCAGCATCCCGGAAGGCTTGCGCAAAACTCAGCGGCAAGGTTGATGACGCCAAAACAACGCCATCGACGGAATATTGTCTTAGCATCTGGACAGAATTTTGTGGGTCAGTTTCGTCTGTTAAATTTATGATCAAGGGACGCAAGCCTATAGCCTGCAAACTGCGGGTAAACCTGTCAAAAATCTCCAAGAATAACGGATTGTGAAAGTTATTAAATACAAGCCCGATTAATTTTGTCCGCCCGGTTGTTAGGGATGATGCCAGCGCATTTGGATGATAGCCTAATTCTAGCGCGGCTTGTTCCACAAGGCGGCGTGTTTCTGCCGATACCGAGGCACCTGGGGTAAATGTCCGCGACACAGCAGAACGTGAAACACCTGCTAATTCTGCAACATCACGAAGTGTTGGGACCATAGTATCCAGCCTCCCTGCCCATTGTGGTAATGGCTAATACCGCGAGAATTAAACGTCTAGGCCTATCCATCACGCTCAACAAGCCATTCTACTGCCGGGTCAAGTTTAAACCGCCATTTCCGCAATGGACCTGCCATGACATTGAGGTAGTACATCTCAAATCCATAAGGTGCTGCACAAGGATGATGTCCTTTTGGCACAAGAACTACATCATGATCTTTCACTGCCATTGTCTCGTCTAAACCGCCATCTTCTGTATAGACACGCTGGATGCCAAATCCGTCTGCTGGAGCTATGCGGTGATAATAGGTTTCTTCTAAATAGGTAATGTCAGGGAACTGATCTTCATCATGGCGATGCGAAGGAAAGGATGACCAATGTCCATTCGGCGTAAAGACCTCAGTCACCAGTAAACTATCGGCAACATTGCGCCCCTCCATGGCAATATTATTGATATAGCGGGTGTTATTGCCTTTCCCTCTGACCTCAAGGCTAATGCCGTCTGGGCCAAGCCGTTGTGCTTCATGCCCACCTTTCCCCGGCGCTGAGCAAACCGCAATGACACAATCTGTGGTAGCTTCTGCACGCCAAGAAGCACCGTTCGGCATATAAACTGCATGGGGCGGCGTACGCTCCCAAACACGCATCCTCTCGCCTATCTCGCCCCAATCTTGTTCAGCGGCATGGAGATGCGCCTTGCCTTCTACCATAACAATGATGACTTCATTATTGCCGCAATCTTCTTCTGCCACATCGCCTGCACGCAGATGGTATAGCCCAAAGCCAACATAGGACCATCCAGCTATTTCAGGCGTAATATGATGAATTTTACCATGCGCGCCTGTTGGCTTTTTCAATAAATTAGCCATATTACATCCCCCATGCGATCACCCATTATTTAGGCGCGCCTCTTATCATTTTGCTGGGCCAATTCAGCGGCGAATTCATCTGCGCTCATTTGCTCAGACAAAGCTCTCTTTAGCAGCATGGCTTGGCTTTCAGATGCATTTCCTCCCAAAGGTGGATCAAGATCTAGGTTGGTTGGAAAAGCATACCCTTCAGCAGCTGCTGCAATCACAGCATCATGTTCAGCTTGGCTCAAATTGCTACGTGCCAAAGCCGGATATAGCTTCTGGCAAATAGCTGTTCTATCCAATGATTCAATTGACCGTCCCATCGCTGAGGAGACCTGCAATAAATTCGCCAAACGCTGTATATCATTGCTGTCATTATCACCGGCGGCATGGAAGAGTGCTGGACTAAAGAAAATTGCATCACCTTTTTCTAAAGGCAGCTGAACAAAATTGGCTTCAAATTTTGCTCTGAAATCATCCTGGTGAACCGCCAGATATCCTGGTTGATACAGCTGGGAAAATGGTAGAAATTTTGTTGGACCGCTAATTACCGGCATATCACAATGTGCAATCGCCCCCTGCAAGGTAATACCAGCTGAAATCTGATGCGCATGGGCCGGATATAGTGCAGATTGTTCAGCGCTCATAAAACCTAGATGATAATCACGATGGGCAATTTGCGCCCGTCCCCCTGGCCGCACCAGATTGACTTGTGCAGTCATTTGATAGGCTGGGCCTAAATACGCCTCTGAAACCGCCGCGATGGATAGGCTGGCAAAATAGCGGACAAATAAATCTGGATCTGAGATGGCAAGCTTTTGCAATGCATTCCAAATCCTGTCATTTGCCCCTGTTCCGGCAAAATGATCGCCACCTGTTTGCGTATCACGTTCATCTTCTATGATCTGCTCAAAAACAGATGTCACAGCGTCAATCACATTATGATCAGCAACAGCCTGCTTTAAGACTAGGACGCCAGATTGTCGTAACAGAACATCAACCCACTCTGCCAATATATCCTGACGTTTATCTGCATCCCGCAAATCACTATCTAGAGAGGGCGCGTCGTAGAAAGGTACATTATGCTGCACCTCAACCGCGCGCGAGTGGCTTTTTAATGATAATTGCCGTGCAATCAAAACGTCAAAATCATCAATCTGACAATCTTCTTTAGAATAATAAGTCATCAGAATACCTTTTTTATAAAAGCTCTCTCCACTGGGCTTGATAACCAGCCAAACGTCACTGACCTGCCTGAACTGGGCAGTGTTTTTGCGCCGCCATTACCAGGCAGACACCGCTGGCTCATGACTGTTGGCCTATCCTTATCAGGCTACACGCACGGGCCCTGCCTTACCGAACTGCCTGCGCAACCTAGTCTCTAAAGCGCAGTCTCCATATATTCCTCACCTGTTTTAGCTCCAGTGATATAGCCGACTACATCCTCACCTGTAACTTTATCTGCCTTAATATCCAGATTGGCACAGATTCGGCCACGTCTAAACACAACAATACGATCTACGAGATCAAAGACCTGGCGCATATTGTGACTTACGAGAATCAAAGGCTCGCCCGCATCTTTCAAATTACGGATAATGTTTTCTACCTGCTCTGTTTCCTGAACGCCCAAAGCAGCTGTCGGTTCATCCATAATTGTCAAACGCGAATGGAAACTTGCTGTACGGGCAATCGCCACACATTGCCGCTGCCCTCCTGACATATTTTGAATCGTGTTATTAATATTTGGAATTTTCACCGCTGTCCGCTCGAGCGCTGCAATGGTTTCTGCACGCATCGCCTTGTAATCGAGACGCCGAAACGGCCCTAGCCAATTCCATTTGGTAATTTCACGACCTAGGAAAATATTATCCGGTACATCAAGATGGTCTGCCAGCGCTAACGTCTGGAAAACGGTTTCAATCCCAGCTTCCCGTGCGTGAATAGGGCTTTTAAAATTTACCTCTTTGCCACCAAACTTAATGGTGCCACTAGTACGTTGTTCCACACCCGTTATCTGCCGCACAAAGGTTGACTTACCAGCACCATTATCTCCCATGATAGCCACATGTTCGCCATCGCGGAGGACAAAATCAGCCTGCTCAAGGGCATGGACGCCACCATAATGTTTGGTCAATCCCTTGGTTTCAAGAATGATATCACTCATTGCAACCCCCTCTAATTCCGCTTAGTGGCACGGTCTTGACGCACCTTGTCCAGCACAACCGCTGAGATAATAATTGTCCCCATTGCCATTAACTGGAAGAAGGCATCAAGCTTGATGTAGGTGAACCCAGATTGTATCACACCAAAAACCATAGCGCCGAGAACGGTTCCGATGATTGACCCTCGGCCTCCTGTAAGGCTAACCCCGCCAATCACAGCCATCGCAATGGCGTAGAGTTCGTAGAAAATCCCCATACCTGACTGGGCAGTCAGGTTTTTTGAACTCAAGATAATTGCGGCAAAAGCGGCCAGCATCGAAGCCATCATATAGACCATGACCTTATGCCGTTCGACATTAATACCTGACATCCGTGCCGCATCCTCATTTGAGCCAACAGCATAGGTGTGTTTTCCATAGACTGTATAGCGCATGACAAAATGTAGGATAAATGCGAGGCCAATAAACCACATAACCGGCATCATACCTTTGCCGATAGAGGCAAAACTCTCTGTTGGGAATGATACTGGCTTACCTCTTGTCCATGCTTGCGCGATGCCACGACAAATCAAGAACATGCCTAATGTTGCAATAAATGGCGGTATGCGGGTGATTGCGATTAGGGCGCCATTAATTGCACCAATAAATGCCCCAAAAGCAAGCCCCACCATAATGGGTATGAGCACAGGCAGATCAAAAGCCCATGCCCCAAATACAGCTTTCGGGTTAGGATTACCATTGACCAATTCGGTTTGCGCAAAAGACATCACAATCATCGCTGTTGCACCAACCAAGGGGCCAGAGGATAAATCAATGCCACCTGAAATGATGACTTGGGTCACACCAAGGGCGATGATACCAATGATAGACACTTGAAGAATGATGATACGCAGTCGCGCTTCATTAAAAATTGAGTCAAACCTGTCTCTTGTATCAAACAGGAAGCTTTGATTGTTCATATAAGGAAGCAATTGCCCTAAGGCTTCGAAAGCGAGGACAATGAGAATTAATGCAATAAAGATATTCAATTCACTAGGCAAAGACCGTTTTTTTGAATCAAACGCTAATCCGCCTGTGCCGCGAGAGGTATCAGCCATGTGTCTCTCCACCCAATATTTTTAAAAAAGACTAAGGCGGCACGATTGTGCCGCCTTGCCATTATTTTACCTAGCTTACTGGAATTCAGCAGCGTTTTCAGGTGTTACCAGAATGAATGGGATAAAGACTGTCTTGTCGACAGACTCACCACGTGACAACGCCAATGCTGTATCGATAGAACCAGCACCCTGACCAGCAAGATCCTGGAATACTGTCACATCTAAATCGCCAGCAGCCATGGCAACCAACGCGTCAGGAGTAGCATCAACACCACCTACCTGAATTTCAGCCATATCCATACCAGCAGCCTTCATAGCCTGAATTGCACCAATGGCCATTTCATCGTTGTTAGCAATAACAAAGTCAAATGGCTCGCCTGAAGACATCCAGTTTGTCATCAGATCCTGTGCTTCATCACGTGACCAATTAGCTGTCTGCTCATCGATTAAAGTCATGAAGTTACACATATCCATGCCGATCACATCATGAACGTCCTTTGAACGCTGAACAGCCGCCTGGTTTGAAAGCTGACCATTCATCAGATAGCCTGTTGCGCCGCCAGATTTACCAGCAGCACGAAGATTACGGCAGATCTGGAAGGCTTCCAGAGTACCTGATTCAATTTCGTTTGACGCAACAAATGCCTGACCATCTGGCATAGTATCAAGGTTGATTGGCTGACGGTTTACATATACTAGCGGCACACCAGCAGCTGCAGCTGCATTTGACATGGCTTCAGTAGCGTTTGTATCAACCGCATTAACAATAATCGCATCAACGCCTGAAGCGATAAAGTTATTGATTTGGTCTAGCTGACGCGCAACATCATCCTGAGCATCTTCCATCTGCAATTCAACACCAGACAATGTATCAATATGTGCAGTCATGCCATTACGCATGATTGTCAGGCCGTTATCATCAAAACGTGCAATCGATGCACCAATTGTTTCAGCCAGGGCTGAGCTTGTCATTAATGCAGCGAGACCTGCTGCCATTAATACTTTTTTCATGTCATCCTCCAAGGTTTTGGCAATTATTTTGCCATTCAGTTTTTGGTGTTAAACCACCAATCTATTGACGCTATCTGCTTTAGAAGCGGGGTATTTGGTTTAGGTTATGCAAATCTTACTCGGCATAACAAACCGCCACCACAGTCATCCCCGACCGTTGCCATCATGGCGATTTCTATGCCCGCCTATGAACAAATAACATTCGTAATTATTACCGTGGAAAAGTTTTAGGCATCCGTCAATAGTTTTTGCAACCGGTTGCAAAGTCTTTTGATATTTTTCAGGATTTGGGCAAGAAACCTCACCAAAGCCATAATTTTGGAAGCAAAATTTCCGCTTAATCCTGATTGATTTGAACCGCTTGCCCTGAATGTGCAGATTCCAACGCTGCATCAGCTATCAGTAAAGCATTCAAACCATCCTGACCTGTAGGAATATCTGTAGTATCATCTGAAATACTGCTGATAAATGCATCAATTTCATTGGCATAAGCTCGCACATACCGGGTCATGAAGAAATCATGAAGCGGCGCACGCTGATAGCCTTGGCTAGTCGCTGTTTCTATGTTCACTGGCCGTTCATTATGTGCCTGCACCATGCCATCTGAGCCATGAATCTCGATTCTTTGGTCATAACCATAAACCGCACGGCGAGAATTCGATATACTTACTTGCCGGCCGTCACTCCATTTCAATATTGCAGTTGCACTATCAAAATCATTGAGTGTGCTGATGTCCGGATCAGTCAAGACTGCACCTGTCGCCATTACCGATATAGGCATAGCTCCCATGAGGAATACAGCCATATCTATGTCATGTATCATCATATCGCGGAAGATTCCTCCTGAGCGCAAGATATATTCAGCAGGCGGTGCCGCAGGATCTCGAGACGTGATCACCCCCATCTCAGGGCGGCCAATCTGACCGTCTGTAATAGCAGCTTTTAAGGCCATAAAGTGTGGATCATATCTCCTATTGAAGCCGACCATCAGTTTTGCTTTAGTAGCCGCAACAACGTCAAGACAGCTGCGCACCCTTGCCGCATCAAGATCAATTGGCTTTTCACAGAAAATCGCTTTGCCATTACGAGCAAAAAGTTCAATCTGGTCAGCATGCATATCAGTAGGCGTGCATAGAATAACAGCATCGATGCTGGTATCAGCAACAATAGAATCAATATCTGAAATCTTGCCTCCAAATTGCGAGGTCACAGCCTCAGCGGCGTCTTTGACAGGATCAAAAATAGCAACCAGTTCAGCTATTGGGTTACTGGCAATGGCTCTTGCATGAACTTGGCCAATACGCCCTGCCCCTAATATAGCAAGTTTCTTTTTCACCTGATGTCTCCTTACAATTCTGTGTTTCTTAGCCGCTAACGAGGATACCACTTTAACATAGCTTTATCATGCACTTCCCTGGGGGTAACCTTTATTCAGTTTAACTGTCAGCCTTTTTTAAAAATTCAAAGGAAGCCCGAATTTGGTTTGAAATATCAGAAGCTCTATGTATTTCAGGCGAAAAACTCTCCATAGAAATAGGCCCGTCATAACCAAGTTTACGAAGTGTTTTGAGTTGTGCCAGATTTCCCAAACGGTCTGCTTCATTAACCAACACACGATGCGCATCTTCCATATCACGCAGGTCTAACCTTGTATCTACAACACCGGAGACATGCACCATAGCGGTGTGTGAGGGGAAGAATTCTGTTTCCTGCGCGAGGTGATGATGAAATGTATCATGCACAAGTTTAAACACCCCCTCACCATTAACGCTTTCAATGGCATCAATTGCCTCGCGCTTACTGCGTAGTGATGACCGCTCAAATCCAAGCGGCTCTATCAATCCAATAACGCCAGTACCGTCTAGCATAGGCTTTATGTCTTGCAATGCCTGTCTAAGGGTTTGCTGCCGTATGCCTGCCTCAAGGCCAATCCCATCATTGCGCGGGATAAGAGATATGGCTGGAGCGCCACATCGCTTCGCAATGTCGATCAAACTAGATACAGCCATCGCAATTTCGTCAGAAAAATCGTTAAATGGATAGACTTGAGACAGACCATAAAGTGTTAAACCAGATGCTTTGACAGCTGCACCAATGGTTTTTGGATTTTCACCCGAAAATAGAGGAATTGATAAATCATTACGAAACTCAATCCCTGTCGCACCAACTTCAATTGCAAGATCTAAGAATGCCTGCCAATCCAAATTCGGCGCTGTCATATGATTTAGACAAAATTTCATGCGGATTATCCCAAGAGATGTTCTTCAACTTGTCTGCACGAGACTGTCACTTCAATATATCCTAATCCAATAATTTTTGAAGTGGCTTGCTTTCTGTCAGCAATTAGGTGCCT
>WTHY01000046.1 GCA_011522945.1 Alphaproteobacteria bacterium | reverse complement strand
GGTTCAGCTAAGCGTGTTGAAATCACGAAAGAAGAAACAACTATCGTTGATGGTTCAGGTGCTGCAGAAGATATCGAAGGCCGTTGCAACCAAATCCGTGCACAGGCTGAAGAGACAAGCTCAGACTATGACCGTGAAAAGCTGCAGGAACGTCTTGCAAAGCTGTCAGGCGGTGTAGCTGTTATCCGCGTTGGCGGTGCAACTGAAGTTGAAGTGAAAGAGCGTAAGGATCGTGTTGATGATGCGATGCATGCGACTCGTGCTGCGGTTCAGGAAGGTATCGTACCTGGCGGTGGTGTTGCTCTGGTGAAGGCAGTGTCATCACTTGATAAGGTCAGCGGTGAGAACGGTGACCAGGATGTGGGTGTTCGCATCATCCGTCGTGCGCTAGAAGCTCCTGCACGCCAGATTGCAAATAATGCTGGTGCAGATGGCTCAGTTATTGTTGGCAAGCTGCTTGAAGCTACTGACCCAACAATCGGCTATAACGCGCAGTCAGGTGAGTTTACTGACCTGATTAAAGCTGGCGTGATTGACCCAACTAAGGTTGTGCGCTCATCACTACAGAATGCGGCCTCAGTTGCTGGTCTTCTGATCACAACAGAAGCTATGGTTGCCGAAAAGGATGATCCAAAGGCAGCTGCACCTGCAGCCCCAGATATGGGCGGCATGGGTGGTATGGGCTTCTAAGGTAAGCCTATCTGCTAAGCAGGTTTTAAACCTATATACCAAAACCCCGGGGTGGAAACATCCTGGGGTTTTTTATTTCTAGTTTCAGAATGTATATTTGATTTTCTGCAACCTGAGATGCGTATCATTAACTCAGAGGATAGTTTACCCTTTCATTAAAGGGGAAGTGATATGAGACATGAAACATCCGTTGAAATTCCATCCTACGCCCGAAAGGAAATGGCGAAAACTGCAGCAGAATCGCTTATAGAGGATTATTCAACACCAGCCATTCCTGTGATTGAAATTGCAGAATCTAACGGGGTTAAAGTTGATTTTGTGGATTTCGGAGATGAATATAATGACAAAGTGGCTGGCATCTGTGAATTTAAAGAAGCGCGTATATTAGTAAACGCATTTGATGGGGTGGGGCGCCAAAGATTCACGATTGCACATGAGTTAGGGCACTGGATTCTTCATAGGGATATTTTTTTGTCCAATCCAGAACGATACCCGGTATTGATGCGATTTCAAAAACCCTCGGAAGCAGATCCTTTAGAGCAGGAGGCCAATTATTTTGCGGCTAATCTGCTAGTCCCCGAAAAACATCTTAAGTCAGTTATTAACGCGCCTATTTCAGTTTTAGCGTCGGTTTTTCATGTATCAAACGCTATGATGGAAATACGTGTTAAAGATGTCAAACGAAAGTGATAATCGGATACAGCCAGAGGTTGTCGGTGCTGCTGCCAAAAATATTGACCGCAATAATTATAAAGGCCTTGAATCGTCTCATATCTCTCAATCAGGAGAAGAACATAGACGAATTCTCATAGAGGTTGAGAGGGAATTTGTAATATTACAGGGCCTTTATGACCATTATTCACATAAAAAATATTGGTCATATTTCCTGATGTCTTTGATTACTGCATTGCTGACATGTGAGTATTTGATATTGTATGGTGTTGGTATAAATTACCTTGATTTTCTAGACTATCAGTGGCTCCTACCAACCCTACTTTTGCAAACGTTACTGCAAATATTTGCGCTTGCCGTGATTGTTGTTAAATCACTCTTCAGCGAAAAAAGTGGTTAGACATAGCATCGTTACTTTTTGGGTCACAACACCTATTCTCCGCTTTCATCTGCTATATCAAAAAAGCTGCGGATGGCGGGGATAGCTTCGGCGAGGCCAAGGCGCTGCACCTCAACATCGGCTGGGAAGGCACTTGTAAGACGGGTTGGCAAACGGCTATCTAGCATGACAAATACACCACGATCTGTGCGTCTGCGCACCAGTCTGCCAAATGCCTGTCTAAGCTTCATGCGCGTTGCCCTGTCGGTCCAGGCCTCTCTGCCCTGCCAGTTTGCGCGGGCGCGAAATAACATATCAGGGCGCGGCCATGGTACACGATCATAGATGATCATCCGCAATGCCTCTCCTGGTACATCAACACCATCACGCACCGCATCTGTACCGATTAAACAGCTATCTCTATCTGCCCGAAAGAGGGACAATAATGTTTGCAGGTTCATCCTATCTACATGCTGGCCATAAAGTGGCAAGCCAGCTTCGTCTAATTTACGGTTTAGTAGCGGGTAGACAGATTTCAGTCTTTGAATAGCCGTAAATAGGCCAAGCGTGCCACCGCCAGCTGCCTGCATTAAAGAGGCCATGGCACCTGCTGTCGCTTCTGGCCTATCACGTACAACGTCATTTACCACAAATATACGTGTCTGGCGTGCATAATCAAAGGGTGAGTCATGCTGACTGAGCAAGGCGGGATGCGGCAAATGGGATGCGCCTGTCACTGTCTGGGCTGTCAGCCAGCTAGCACGCAAACTATCCGCTGTAGCGTCTGTATCACTAACATTTGGATTTAGGTCTTGAGGCATCCTTGGGTTAGGTTGTGCCGAATCTGTGCCGTGATTTTGGCCTTGCGGCGTTATTGTGTCCGCGCGCGTGGTGTCCGTATCCGTATTGTTTTCCTGTGATGGTGCGATAGGCTGTTTGTCTCTTGGCGCACTATCCCTTGGTGAACTATCCCGTGGCGCACTATCTCGCAAAGTTGCAGAGGTGATGGCAACACCATGAGCTTGTTTCAGCACCTGTTCGGCAAATGGCTCTGATGGGTCAAGGTGATGACGATGTAGTCCAACATCTCTGTCCTGACCTTCAATACGGTCAATCTGCATCCAGTCAACAAAGCCATCTCTGCCATCCTGACTTGACTCTACAGCTGAGCAATCTTTTAGCATCACAACCCAAGCTGACAGCGGTCCAGATGCACGCAAAGTCAGGCCACGAATAGCGCCTTCCAATCTTGCACGCATCTGGCTATCCAGCGTGTCTGCTTCATCATCAAGCTTATTCGTGAGTTTTTCGGCAAGCGCCTGAAGCGGTTTTGTCATCCTTGACAGAGCCTCAGCAAATGCATGTGCCGGTGCAATCAGATCATCTGGCACAGGATAGAGATCTGTTTGCATGTCATATAATGTTTCAGGCTGGCTTGTACGGGCATAAACAGCGCTCCGAAGCGCATTGAAAAACTGTTCAGCTTCACCAGCAGGGCTATTTTCAGATAGGCGCTTTACCCAGCCTGTGCCTGGCAAAATGCGTGCAGCCTCTGCTGCATCTTCTAGCAAAGCAAGAGCTTCTGCATCATCAGCTAATAGCTCCCCCAAACGACGTGTTAAGCCGCGCGCTCTGCCACGCCGCCCATCTTCTGCACCTGTCTCT
>WTHY01000090.1 GCA_011522945.1 Alphaproteobacteria bacterium | reverse complement strand
CCCCAAACGACGTGTTAAGCCGCGCGCTCTGCCACGCCGCCCATCTTCTGCACCGCGCACCCAGCGCCGCATCTCAGCCGCCTCAATGGCTGTAAGTGCTGCGCTAAAGGCTGAATCAGCAGCTTCAAAAACGTGATGCCCCTCATCAAAAATATAACGTGTGGGACGATCTCTTTCCCCAGGTCCGGAAAATGCGGCCTGAATCATAGCTAAAGCATGATTGGCGACAACAATATCAGCTGATCTGGCAGCTCTCACAGACTTCTCAACAAAACATTTATGATAATGCGTGCAGGCAGAATGAATACATTCACCGCGCCTGTCAGCTAGGCTGGTTGTGAAGCGTGCCCCCACAAGATCGACGAGCCAGGCTGGAAAGCTAGCCCCTGTTAAATCGCCATCTTCGCTGGCAGCTGTCCAGCGGGCCATCAATCCTAGCGGTATCGCCATCGCAGGTTGTCCCGGCATTGTGCCAAGCGCTTCTTCTAGATTAAGGATACAAAGGTAATTTTCGCGTCCTTTGCGTATCACAACGGGTTTTGTAGAGCGTGGCTGACCATTTTTATCTGTTTTGACTGGTAGTCGGCTCAACTCATCAGCAATCTGATGCTGAAGGGTGCGGGTATAGGTGCTGACCCAGACGGGCGCATCATTCATTTCAGCCCATAGGCTGGCGGGGGCGAGATAGCCAAGGGTTTTACCTGTTCCTGTCCCGGCCTCAGACAAAAGCAGGGTTGGTGATGGACCTGTTTCTGGCTGATCAAAAATAGCTGCTGTTGCAGCCGCATAATCAGATTGTGTCAGGCGTGGCTCTGATTGTGTGCCTAGCATCTCTGACAGCCTTGTACGTGCGGCGTCTGGCATTACAGGGCGGATACCAGGCTCACCGCGTCCAACAGTTTCCGGCGCTTCTGCAAGATGCGCCCAAATAGCAGCTTGGCGTCCATCAGGCGGGCCAGCAGATACAGAGGTGACACCTAGATAATCTAGGACCAAGTTGCCCCAACCCCAGCCCCCTTTTGCCATCATCTCAGCAATATCGCGCATTTGTCGCCGGTCTTCGGCAGGAGCTGCACCAATGATATCAAATAATGCAAGGGCAGCCTTGGCGATTGTAATGGCAGCCTCAGAGGCGCTATTTGGGCGTGCTAAGCCTAGTTGTTCTGCCAGTCCACCAGGTGTTGGCAAACAGAAACGCGCAGGACGCACAAAGGCAAATAGTTCCAGCACATCAAGATAATCTGTAATATCATGATGTATTTTCGCTTGTGTCCAGCGGCGATGACAAATAAGTGGTATCTGGGTTGCCAGATAATCTGGCAGACGCATGAAATCTAGCTCCTGCATCTCACCTTCGGAGGACACCCATAAAGCAGAGCGCGGCTGTGGATACAGCACTGGCGTTGTCAAAAGATCGGAAAAATTCGTGAGCCTTTTCATAGAGCCCTCACTATAGGGTGGCGACACCCTCAGGGCTAGTTAGATTTGCCAGATGGTGGTCTAAAATCACCAGAAATAGGGTGGTTTATGTCTAATGCAGGGAATTAAGCTTGACCCAGCACGTGCAAAAAAATAGCTTGGCGCCACAAATCATAAAAATAGATGTCACGATCATATCGCACAATACAAGATTGGGTTTCGCATATGGGCGTGGTCAAAGGCAAAGACAATGCAAGTTTCAGATGTAATGGCAGAGCAATTTACCAGCTTGGCAGCAGATGCAAAAGCCTGGCCGTTCCAGGAGGCACGGGCGCTTCGTGATAGGCTCGCAAAAATGGGCAAGGGTGATGATACGCCTATCTTGTTTGAAACAGGCTATGGGCCATCAGGCCTGCCCCATATAGGCACATTTGGCGAGGTTGTTCGCACCTCTATGGTGCGGCGTGCTTTTGAAATTTTAACAGGTCGTCCAACACGCCTTGTCTGTTTTTCTGATGATATGGATGGGCTTCGTAAAGTCCCTGACAATGTACCAAATCCAGAATTATTGGCTGATCAGATTAATATGCCATTGACGAAAGTGCCAGATCCCTTTGGCACACATGACAGTTTTGGCGCGCATAATAATGCCCGTCTGCAAGCCTTTCTAGATGGGTTTGGGTTTGATTATGAATTTGTAAGCTCAACAGAAATTTACGCCTCTGGCCGGTTCGATGAGGCTCTGCTGCATATGTTGGCCAATTATGAGAAGGTCATTAATGTCATTCTGCCAACCTTAGGCCCTGAGCGGCGTGAGACCTACAGCCCATTCCTGCCCATTTGTCCGAAAACAGGACAGGTTTTGCAGGCGAAAGTGATTGCCCAGGATGTGGCAGCTGGCACAATAACCTATATTGATCCAAATGATGGTGATGAGATGGTTGTGCCAGTGACGGGCGGCGCGTGTAAATTACAATGGAAAGCAGATTGGGCAATGCGCTGGTTTGCGCTTGGTGTTGATTATGAGATGAGCGGAAAAGATCTCATTGATTCTGTGACACTATCCTCAAAGATTGTGCGTGTGCTAGGTGGCACGCCGCCAACAGGTCTGTCCTATGAGCTGTTTCTTGATCAAAATGGAGAGAAAATCTCAAAATCCAAAGGGAATGGCCTGTCTGTCGAGGAATGGCTGACCTATGGCTCATCTGAATCTCTGGCACTATTTATGTATGGTCAGCCAAAACGTGCAAAACGGCTGTATTTTGACATTATTCCTAAGACAGTTGACGAATATTTCACGCATCTTTCAAAGCTGAAAGATGCTGACGCTGCTGCTGTGCTAGAAAATCCATCTTTTCATATAACAAACACAATCACAGATAGTTCTACGGATGCAGCTGAGATGCCTGTAAGCTTCTCATTATTACTGAATCTAGCTGCTGTATGTTCTGCTGATTCAGCTGATATTTTGTGGTCCTATATTTCGGACTACGCGCCGGGAAGCTCAGCAGAAACGCACCCTGAGCTTGATAAGTTGGCGGCTTACGCTGTGCAATTTTATCAGGATAAAGTGCGTCCTACTAAAAATTACCGGCGTGCCTCAGAGGCAGAAAAAACCGTCATATCCAAATTGCGTGACTCTCTTGCTGCGCTTGATATGACGGCAGATGCAGAGGCGATTCAATCAGCTGTTTATGCAGCTGGTAAAGAGGCTGGTTATGAAAATCTGCGTGAGTGGTTTGCCTGCTTATATGAAACGATGCTTGGGCAGTCTCAGGGGCCGCGCATGGGTGGCTTTTTCAAGCTCTATGGTCGAGAGCAATCATTGCAGCTTATGGATGATGTGCTGGCAGACAGGCTGGCATCATAATGTGGCCTTTGCTGGCAAAAACAGCGCGGTTGCTGCCAGCAGAAGCAGCCCATAAAGCTGCTGTTCAGGCCCTTCGTTTTGGCATAGCGCCGAGACCCTCCCTACCATCATTGCCAGTTCGGGTGGCTGGATTGCAATTTGATAATCCTCTTGGTTTGGCAGCTGGGTTTGATAAAAATGCAGAAGCCATGGCAGGTGCGTTTCAGCTCGGATTTGGCCATGTCGAGGTTGGGACGATTACCCCGCACCCTCAGCCTGGAAATCCAAAGCCGCGTGTGTTCCGCCTTGCAGAAGATGTAGCTGTCATTAACCGGTATGGCTTTAATAGTGAAGGGCGTGATCGCGCCTTACAACGTCTTATCACCTATCGTAATAAGGGACAGGCTGCTGGTGTTCTGGGCATTAATATTGGGGCCAATAAACTAAGTGCTGATCCTGCTACAGATTATTATGACGGGGCAAAATCTTTTGCTGCACTGGCAGATTATCTAACCGTAAATATTAGCTCACCTAACACGCCAGGTTTACGTGATTTGCAGGATGCGATGCGACTTCCTGAAATTTTAGGTGCTGTTGCTAGTGGCTTAGCAGATGCGTCTGAAAATGCGCCTGAAAATGCGCCAGTAGATTATGCGGCTAGCGTGCCTGTCTTTGTGAAATTGGCGCCAGATATGGAACATCAGCAGCTAATAGCGGCTTTAGACCAGTTGGCCGAAGCTGATATTCGTGGTGTGATTCTTACAAATACAACTATCAGCCGTCCAGATAGCCTTAAAAGTGTGCATAAACAGGAAACAGGCGGACTGTCTGGCAAGCCGCTTTTCAAACTGGCGAGCCAAACGCTATCCGATGCGCATAAACATCTTGTGAAAACAGGCATGCGTGACAAACTATCCATTATAGGTGTTGGCGGTATTGGCTCTGCTGAAGATGTATATGTAAAATTATTGCTTGGTGCTGACACCACACAGCTCTATTCAGCTTTAGCCTTACAAGGGCCAGAGCTCCCATCGCATATCTTAACAAATCTTGCTGATATGCTGGCAAAATCAGGTGTGTCTGATATTGCAAATATATGTGGACAGGCAGCCACTATTGATGAGGCTATGAAGCTTGCGCAACATAGCGCGATAACAAGCTAAGCGCCTGAAATAAGGCTGATGGTTGTTTTGCCTCAGGCTCACCCAGCATAAAAATAGACGTAGCATCGTCATCTGTACCAGTTTGCCAGTCTGGTGTGTGAGATAGGTAGTTAGCACGTGTCTCTAATCTGTAGTGCATATACATCAGAATAAAAATACGGCAGGCAGATGCTAGTGACAGGCTACCACGCCGCAATTCAATATCCTGAATAAGCATATCAAATTCCACTGATTCGTGGATAAGTATCTGATCAAGCTGTGCCCAGTGATACCTATCAAGTACGAGAGAGGTGCGCTTGTCGGATAATTTCACATTCCGCTTTTGAAAATGGCTGATCGGCTGGGTCATAGGGGGAGTCTGTGGTAGGAATCCTAACAAATTGTTAAGGTAAAAACATTTCAGGCTGAAATCTGCAAAAGCATGTGGATAGGCCGAAAGTGTAGACTTGACCTTGAGGCATGGTTGGATTATATCTTCGCGACCTATTGAGACTTCTATTTTGTAAAGGAGCCTGGCCATGGCCAAGCGCTGTCAAATTACTGGTAAGGGCGTGATGACTGGCAATAATGTTAGCCACGCAAATAACCGCACACGTCGTCGTTTTCTGCCGAACCTTCAGCAGACGACAATGATGTCTGAAATTCTAGGCCGCAAGGTCAGCCTGCGTGTCACGACAAGTGCTATTCGCACAGTTGAAAAGCATGGCGGTTTAGACTCATTCTTGCTACAGGCACGCAATGCAGAACTTGCTGATGAAGCACGTGCGCTTAAGCGTGAGATTTTAGCGGCATCTGCTGCTGAGGCCTAAGTCTAAATAAGCTGCATAGCATATGCATATTGATTAAAAAGCCCGCCTGAAATGGCGGGTTTTATTTTTTGTCAGACAAAATCGATCTACGGCGTTTGATTGGAGTCTTCTTAGGCTACCGACCGTTAGTCATCATCTGGCCTGCCATCTCTGCTAAGTTGCCTGCCTAGCGATGCAAATTTGGGTAGGCGCCCGCGGTCCTATTACGCTGCTCTCTTTTGGCGCCCATTACGCTGCTGGTCGTCTGCCAGGTCGCTTGGCATTATCCTCATCAAACAGGTCAGCTAGCTGGCTCATAACAGTGCCACCAAGCTGATCCACATCAGTAATAGTGACAGCCCGGCTATAGTAGCGTGTCACGTCATGACCAATACCAATAGCCAGCAATTGTACCGGAGACCGCGTCTGGATATAGTGAATCACCTGCCGCAGATGTTTTTCCAGATAATTGCCACTATTGGCTGACAAGGTTGAATCATCCACAGGTGCACCATCTGATATCACCATCAATATGCGCCTATCTTCAGAACGCGCAAGCAGGCGCTCATGTGCCCAGTTTAGAGCTTCACCATCGATATTTTCTTTTAAAATACCCTCACGCAGCATAAGGCCGAGAGAGCGTCTGGCGCGACGCCATGGCATATCAGCTGATTTATAGATGATGTGGCGTAGATCATTAAGACGGCCAGGTGCCTCAGGCTTGCCAGCCACTTGCCAAGCTTCACGCGAATGGCCGCCCTTCCAGGCTTTGGTCGTAAAGCCCAGAATTTCTACCTTTACGCCGCACCGCTCTAATGTGCGGGCAAGAATATCAGCTGTAACAGCTGCAATTGTGATAGGACGGCCACGCATAGACCCAGAATTATCGAGAAGCAGTGTCACAACTGTATCTCGGAATTTCATATCCTGTTCTTGCTTATAAGATAGGGGGCTTAGTGGCTGTGTTACGACACGATGTAGTTTGCCGGCATCTAATATGCCTTCTTCTAAATCGAAATCCCACGACCTATTTTGATAGGCAAGCAATTTACGTTGTAGACGATTAGCCAATTTCCCAATTACGGTATTCAGATTATCCAGATGCCTGTCGAGCATACCGCGTAACCGCTCTAATTCAGCAGCATCACATAGATCAGAGGCTTCTATTACCTCATCATAAGTTTGGGTGAATATCTTATAAATGTCTGTATCACGATTAGCATAACGATTATCCCCTTGCGGGTCGCCGCCAGGAGCATCACCATCAGTCATGCCGTCCATGTCTGAATCAGACTCCATATCAGTGCCATCGTCAGAGGCGGTTGCAGCAGCATCGCCATCTGCCTCCATACCCTGACTATCATCACTAGAATCATCTTCGCCAGTTGCTGATTGTGCCTCATCAGACTCGCTATCATCTTCTGCACTGTCAGCGCCGCCATCATCTTCATCTTCGGCGTCCTGATCATCTCCGTCAGCGGCATCTCCCATATCGGACTGCAGGGCACCAATAAGCTTATTGGCAAAATCAGCAAAAGATTCCTGATCTAGATCTGTATTTTTGACTTCATCTAAAAGTGTGCCAGCGCGGCTACGAATAAAGGGTTTCCAGAGATCCATTGCCATTGCAGTGCTGGCTGGCGGCGCATCTCCTGTTAGTGTCTCACGCAGCATGAGCCGAACAGCTTCTGCTAGGCCGCTATCTAGCTGGTTTGTCGTTTCTGCCGATGGCATGCCAATTGCACGTGTTGCGTAATGCGCTTCAAGCCGTTCTGTCAGATTAGCACGAACACCATCTAGATCATTAGCGCCAATGGCTTCGACCCGGGCTTGTTCGGCGGCATCAAAGATGGACCGTGCGGCAGGTGATTTTGGCGCGGTGCGGGCATGGGTTTTTTTGTTATGATGGGCAAGCCAAAGACCGGCTGCATCACCCGCGCCTCGCAGCTGAGTTTGTGCGCCTGGATTATTATCACGTGGCGGGGCTGGCAAGCGCACTTCATCTGCCCCAATATGAGAATCCTGGCCGACATAGCGCACATGATGCTCACTACCGCCAGCCAGTGCGCGCATCGCTGCGGCATTGGCTTTTAGAAATTCTTCATCTAGTGGCTTCTGGCTCACCCTTTAAATCCTCGCAATTTTGCTTAGGCTGTCTTTGCAGTCTGAGGCGCTTCTGGCAAATCAACACCAAAGACTCTCTGATAATATTCCGCCAATGTCGGACGCTCAACCTCATCACATTTATTGAGGAAACTTAAACGGAAGGCGAGGTTAATATCACCAAAGATAAGAGCATTTTCTGCCCAGGTTAACACTGTCCGCGGCGACATAACTGTTGATAAATCGCCTGCCATAAAGCCTTTACGTGTCATATCTGCCATACGCACCATCTGGTCAATCTGGCGCTGACCTTCATCTGTATTATAGGCTTTTTGTTTTGCCAGAACGATACGCACTTCTTCAGAATGCGGCAGATAATTCAAGGTTGAGACAATCGACCAGCGGTCCATCTGACCTTGGTTGATTTGCTGTGTTCCGTGATACAGGCCTGTTGTATCGCCAAGACCTACCGTATTCGCAGTTGCAAATAGGCGGAAAGACGGATTTGGATGGATGACCTTGTTATTATCTAGCAAAGTCAGTTTGCCATCCACTTCAAGGACACGTTGTATCACAAACATCACATCAGCGCGGCCAGCATCATATTCATCAAATACAAGGGCTACAGGGTTCTGCAAAGCCCATGGCAGGAGACCTTCTCGGAATTCTGTCACTTGCTTCCCATCACGGACAACAATTGCATCCTTGCCGATCAGATCGATTCGGCTCACATGACTATCTAGATTAATCCGCATACATGGCCAATTTAGCCGAGATGCAACTTGCTCAATATGTGTAGATTTTCCTGTACCATGATAGCCTTGGATCATGACCCTACGGTTATGGCTGAAGCCAGCCAGAATAGCGAGTGTCGTATCATGATCAAACTGATAATCAGGATCCATTATTGGCGTGTATTCAGATGGTTCTGAAAAGCCAGGTACCTCTAGGTCAATCTCTAGGCCAAATAAGGATTTGGCGTTGAATTTTGTGTCTGGTTGGCCAAGCGGGTGGGCCATACCATTATGAATAGATGCATCAGACATCTTGCGCGCCTCTTTATCGTCAGCGTTTTGGTGAACCCCATCTTATTAGGGGCTTTGTGGGTTTACCCGTTTTTTACGCAAAACAGAATAGGCAAGATTGATTTCTTTTAATCTTTCCTCTGCTAACGGGTCGCCCTGATTGTGATCAGGGTGATTTTGCTTTGCGAGCTCATTATAGCGCTGCTTGATCATAGTCGGATCTGAAACAGGCTCCATATCAAAAATTTTCCAGGCGGCACGCTCTTCTCTATCCATGGCAGCATAGGCTTGTGCACGTTCTGCCTCCTTTGCAGAGCCGAAAAGGCCAAAGATATCTGCGGCATCTTCCAAAGCGCCTGCATGGAAATTGCCTGCTGCGCCAGAGCCTGTGCCAAAGCGCCAACTTGGTCTTTCCCAAGTTGTCGCGTTGCGTATGGCGGCTTCGAGAGCCGGCCCCTGCAAGCCACTAAAAAAGTTCCAGCTCTTATTATAGATACGGACATGTTCAAGGCAAAACCACACATAGTCTCGTAAGTTATCGCGCGTGCGCGGGGCTGGATAGGCACCTTCTTCTGTGCATCCATCAACAGAACAGCAGCGCATCTCGATATGCGGCTCTTCTAAAATTTTTGAAGTTGGTATCTTTGCTTCACTCATACCTATAGAGATAAATTTAGGAAGGTTTGAAAACAAGTCGACAATCAGTCTATATTTTCACAATGAGACAAAATTTTAGGTGAAAGTGACCTTATTATGACCAGCACGACTGTTGCAGCACAAATTACCACGCTTTTGCAGGCAGAATTTACGCCAGATTATCTCGATGTTCGTGATGTAAGTGCAGGTCATGCAGGGCATGTAGGTGCAAGGCCAGGTGGTGAAACGCATTTTGAGGTTGCTATCACATCTGCAAAATTTGCCGGGATGAGCCGGGTGCAACGCCACCGCGCGATAAATCATGTGCTTGCCGAGCTCCTCGCAGGGCCAATTCACGCTCTTCAAATAGACGCACAGGCAGGTTGATGTAGCGTGTCTCAGGCGCATTACTTAAGATAAGGTGTCTGTGATATTAGTACTGCTCTAACAGGGCTGGCCAATTCATGCTTCGCAGATAGAGGCGCAGGCAAGATGATGTATCTAGTCTTGGGCCTATAATACGTCATCAGAAGTGTTATTTAATAGATGCTGGCACTCTCATGATTTAGAAATAGATATGAGCGTATCAGACAGCGCTGAAACACCTAGCTTTCTGAGGCTGGGTTTTCCCAATTAGACCGTGCAACTTCACCGCCATCCGCAAAGGCAAGACAGCTATTACGTAGGCTTGTTGTCGGGCGATTTTGTTTGTCTATATCTGACATGCCAGCCCGTCTTTGCCGTGCTTCTTCGCCAAATATCGTCTGCAGCGCTGTTGTGGCTATCGGGCCCATCATCTCTGTAATATGCGTGCATCCTGCCGCACCACCAATTGCCTTTTGAACAGAACGGCGCCAGCCTTTGCTAATCTGCAAGCCTACCATGTTTTTGATATTGCCAGCAGCGTCTGGGCAAATCTGAAATGGGCCGGCAAGTGTCTTGGCTTCAGCCGCAAGAATGGTCAGGCTGCTATCCATTGTCAGGCGTACCTGCATATGATGATAAGGCTCCAATGCTGGCACATCACCACGATATTTATTTGGAAATGCGTAATGTTTGCGATCCCGCATTTCAGCCTCAATATCATAAAGCCCGTCTTTTCGCTTGAAGGCCTGACAGGTTATATTGCGTGTATGAAGCTGTTCACGCTCAGCTGGTGCTGATAAATCGGTATCAACTGTTGCGGGTAGTGGTGAGACAGCCATGATTAATGTCCTTCTCTGGTTTGATGGCCAGCAGACTCCGTAGATTTGCGTTGCCATCTTGTCCATAAGCGTAATTGCGTCAGCTTGTTGCCCTCACGATGCACAACACGGAAGCGAAGATTAAAGAACCGGAATTCCTGCCCTGCAGCTGGAATTGTGCGGCTTTCATGCAAGAGCAGGCCGGCAATTGTACTTGCCTGATCATCAGGTAATTCGAGGTCTAACGTACGGTTCAAATCCCGTATTGTAACACCGCCATCAATAAGATAGGAGCCGTCAGCTTGTGGTACACAACCAGCTAATTCCTCATCAGTTTCATCATCAATATCACCAACGATTTCTTCCAAAATATCTTCTAAGGTCACAATGCCGCGAAAATCCCCATATTCATCAACGACAAGGGCAAAATGTTCGCGTCTTGTACGGAAGGCTTGTAGTTGTGCGAATAATTGCGTGGTTTCTGGCACAAAATAGGCGGGGCTTGCGATACGGGCGATATTAAGTTGATTTAGATCACGCTGTGTTGGCGCGCCGCGGGCTGCTTCCTCAATAGCACGAAGCAGAGCTTTTACATGTAAAACGCCAATTATGTTTTCCGGCTTGCCAGAAAATACAGGATGGCGTGTATAAGGGCTTGTCATCACAAAGCGCACAATATCATCAGGCACATCATCAGCATTAATCATAGATACAGAGGCGCGGTGAGTCATAATCTGGTCAACGCTGAGCTCACCTAAATCTAGCACAGAAGACAGCATTGCATTTGTCTCTTTGGACTCAACATCATCACTATCTTCTGAATGTAGCTCAATCAGGCCGCGCAACTCCTCTTCTCTTGTATCAGCTGCCTCAGGGGCCTTGCCTAAAATGACAACGGCCAGCCACCGCACACCAGCGGAGAGCGGCACCAAACACCAGACAATAAGCTGAATTGGTCTGGCAATACGCAGCGCAAACCGGTCAGCATGATTAAAGGCATAGGTCTTAGGTAAGACTTCGGCAAAGAGTACGAGTAAAATTGTCATGGCAATTGTGGCTATGACAATACCGCCATCACCAACCAACATAATAGCTGCTGATGTGGCAACAGAAGACGCAAGCACATTGACAGCATTATTGCCTATGAGGATCGAGCCAATTAAAGATTCTCGATCACCACGTAATTTCTCAACCAAGGCAGCTTGTTTATTCCCTTTTCGGGCGAGTTGACGCATACGGGCATCAGAGGCAGCTGTTAAAGCTGTTTCTGCGCTGGAAAAGAAAGCTGATAAAATAATCAACGCACAGATGATGAGCGCGAGGATCCAGATATCTGTCATTAGCTATCATGCTCCAAAAAATCTATCACCTGTTCAGCAGGGACATTTTTATGAATCTCAGCCGCGCCAATACCATGGGCGAGGATAAAGGTCAGAGCTGCATTCTCTACCTTCTTATCTTTTTTCATATGCAATAATAGCTGTTCGGCAGAGGCGTTGCCAGCTGGCAAATCTTTGCGGCTAGCCGGTAGTTCGCAAGCCAATAAATGGGCTTTTGCCCGCTGCACATCTTGACCATGACATAAGCCAAGCGCAGCGGAAAAGGCAAAGGCTGTTCCCATGCCAGCTGCAACAGCTTCACCATGAAGCAAACTGCCATTATAGCCAGCCTCTGCTTCAAAAGCATGCGCAAAAGTATGGCCTAAATTGAGTAAGGCCCGCTTGCCAGCTTCAGTTTCATCTGCCGCCACAATATCTGCTTTCGCCTGACAGGATGTTTGCACAGCATAGGCA
>WTHY01000127.1 GCA_011522945.1 Alphaproteobacteria bacterium | reverse complement strand
GATGATGGCTCTGCGGATGAATTGCAGGCTGCCTGTGAGGATATTACAGAGCTCCGCGTATTCACACATGAACATCGATCTGGTCAAAGTGCTGCGCTGCGCACAGGCTTATTGCGTGCGCGTGGCAAGCTGACGGCTGTTCTAGATGGGGATGGTCAGAATGTGCCAGCTGATCTGCCAAATCTAATTGATGCGCTGGAAGAGATGAAGCCATCAGAAGGTATGGCAGGCGGTGTGCGGGTCAACCGTAAAGATACTGCAGCAAAACGGTATGCCTCTATATTGGCGCGCTGGATACGGCGTACTATTTTACAGGACACGCATCCTGATTCTGGTTGTGGTATCAAAGTTGTTGATACAGATTTGTTCCGCCGCTTGCCATTTTTCAATCATATGCATCGTTTCATGCCAGCGCTTGTTAGGCGTGAAGGTGGGGTGGTTTTAGCAGTGCCTGTGCAGCATCGTGGCCGTATGATCGGGTCTTCTAAATATACAAACCTCAATCGGATGATTGTAGGTATATCTGATTTACTTGGGGTGATTTGGCTTATTCGCCGATCAGCAAAGCCCGGCAAAGTGTCAGAAATGGAAAAAATTAAGGATGATAGATAATGCTTGATGCCATTTCACAAGCAATAGGTGCAGCAGCCTTAGCTGTTGGAAATGTGCTGGTTACGATTTTACCATTTCTGCCAGACTCACTTGCAACCAAGCCTGAAACTATCATGATCTTTGTTGGTTTTGGTGGTCAGTTGCTATTTGCTATGCGCTTTATCATTCAATGGCTGCGCTCTGAGCAAGAGAGCAAATCTGTTATTCCGATAGCCTTCTGGTATTTTTCTATCGGCGGTGGGTTTGTATTGCTCATGTACGCATTATGGCGCAAAGACCCTGTGATTATCTGTGGTCAGGGTCTCGGCCTCTTCATATATGCACGCAATTTGTATTTTATATTACGGCCGACAAACGCTGATGAAACGTAAGCTAACAGCTAAGTTGGCTAAGTCTGCCCAGCTGCTGTTTGCGTCTGTATAGCGTCTTACGGTTTTGTGTCTGCCATCGCGCAGATGATATCCCATTCCACATCATTGACAGGCACAACAGATAAGCGAGATTGCCGGACAAGTGCAAGATCGGCTAAGGCTGGCTCTGCCTTGATATCAGCAAGCGTAACTGCCTTGCCTACAGGGCAAATAGCTTTGACTGTCACCATGCCAAAGCGACCAGAGGCATCTGTTGGATCTGGGTGATATTCTTCTATTACCTCTACGATGCCAACAATCTGTTTCTCTTTGACAGAATGATAAAAAAAGCCAAGGTCGCCAACTTTCATAGCTTTCATATTATTCGAGGCCTGATAGTTACGCACCCCGTCCCAGCCTTCACCAACATCACCTTTTTTGACCTGATCATCCCATGACCAGGTATTTGGCTCGGACTTAAACAGCCAATATGCCATTTTTTATCTCCTTAAAATCTATTCAGTGCCAGCATGCCGGCTAAGTAATGCTGTTAATGTATCTTGTAGTCCTTGACCATGATTTAGGATCTGATCAATGGCAAAACAAAGTGGCATATCGATATTTTCAAAAGCGGCCCGTGCAGTGACAAGAGCAGCTGCATTTCGACCTTCACTAAGATTGCTGGACGGGACTTCTCCTGACCCAAGCGCAAGGCCAAATGCCATATTGCGTGAATGTGGGCCAGCGCAGCTGAGCATTAAATCTCCCATGCCGGATAGGCCGGATAAGGTATGCACATCTGCCCTGATAGCCTGTGCAAGCCTCTGCATCTCGGCAAGTCCGCGTGTGATAAGAGCAGCACGTGCATTATCACCAAGCGACAGGCCTGTGGCTATGCCAGCTGCAATCGCAATGATGTTTTTCACGGCACCGCCAAGCGCAACACCAAGCGGGTCAGTGCTGGAATAAACACGCAAATTACTCCCCTGAAAGATAGAGGCTATATCTGTTGCCTGTGCTTCTATTCTACTAGCAGCAACAAGAGCTGCAGGCTTCCCTGAAATGACTTCATCAGCAAAAGTTGGGCCACTTAGCATAATTGATGGGAATTCTGGTACAATATCATCTAGCCATTCTGGCAGGAAGACTGCGCCACGCGCGGCATCTGGCATTAGGCCTTTTGAGGCAAGTATCAAAGGGGTTCCAGCGCGGGCAAATTGCTTGATCAATGTGATTGTCTGCGCATGTGCAGCCAGAGGTACTACGATATAAATATAATCTGCCTTGCTAAGCTGTTCTGGCGCGGTTGTGGCAGTCAATGGCGCTGCAAGAGATATATCAGGTAATTGTCTGACATGTCTTTGTGCCAGATTTTCTGCTGTCTTGGCATCTCGAACGAGAAGCGACGCGCACTGTCCAGCACGTTGTAGCTGGTCAGCAATGGCAGCGCCCCAGCTTCCCCCTCCTATGACAATATGTTGATTTGTACGCATATTACTGACGGACGCCGCGGCCAGGTGGTGGCGCTGCATCTGGGTCAAGTGGCCAGCGCGGCCGTGGTGCAAAATCTAGAGATGATGGCAGGTCTGCTGCGTGATATTCACAGCCAGCCCAGGCGATCATTGCGGCATTATCTGTACATAGCCCGGCCGGTGGTATGGCAAGTTGAAACGCATGCCGAGCAGCGGCATCTGCCAGCCCCTGACCAATCATTTTATTGGCTGCAACACCGCCTGCAATGACCAGTTGTCTGGCCCCTGTCTCTGCGGCAAATTTCTGCATAGCGTTTTCAGTGCGTTTTACAAGCGCCTTGCAGACAGCTAGTTGCAGACTGGCGGCAAAATCAGCAGCAGAAACAGTATCCTTAAAGGCATCGATTTTCTGTGCTAGCGCTGTTTTTAAGCCGGAAAAAGAAAAATGACAATCGTCATACTGGCTACGTGGATTTGGCAGGGTGATTGCTTTTGGATTTCCATTAGCTGCTGCCAATTCGATAGCAGGCCCGCCTGGATAGCCAAGGCCCAGCAATTTTGCGCCCTTGTCAAAGGCTTCACCAGCAGCATCATCTAGCGTTGTGCCATAACGCTCATATTGTCCAAGGCCATGCACAGCCAGCAATTGTGTATGCCCGCCTGAGATCAACAATAATAAATATGGAAATTCAACCTTGTCTGTCAGACGCGCTGTCAGGGCATGTCCCTCTAGATGGTTTATAGCATAATAGGGCTTATCTAAAGCCAGGGCCATAGATTTGGCTGTCATTGTGCCTATCAAGACACCGCCGATTAGTCCGGGACCGCCAGTTGCTGCAATGCCATCTAAATCACTAGGATTTAGATTTGCGGATGTGAGCGCACGCTCTATCACAGGGCCAATCGTATCTAGGTGCGAACGGGCTGCAATTTCGGGGACGACCCCACCATGCGTGGCATGCATTTCAGCTTGAGATGCAATCTCATTGGCAAATATATGCCCGTCACCACGAACAATTGCCGCTGCTGTCTCATCACAGCTGCTCTCAATACCAAGTATGATCGCATCTGACTCAAATGATGCTGGCTGATTTATATATGATGGATTGTGAATCATACTCATTAGGGGCTTTTGTCCGCTTTTTCCTTTGCTTTCGCGTTGCTACACTATTAGACAGAACACATGAATGACAAGCAACATTTCACCTTTGCGACTCCCTTTCGACTGGCCACACGCAGTTCTGCACTTGCTGTGACTCAGGCTGAAATTGTGCGTGATATGCTGTCTGCACTGCCAGAGTCAGTATCTGTAGACTTTGTGAAAATGACAACAAGAGGTGATCAGGTGCTTGATAGGCCACTTGTTGAAATAGGTGGCAAGGGTGTATTTATTAAGCAGCTAGAACGTGCCCTTTTAGCAGGGGATGCTGATGCTGCCATTCATTCTATGAAAGATATGGAAACAACTCTGGCAGACGGCACACAGATTGCCGCTGTTCTGCCACGTGGCGATGTGCGAGATGCGCTGGTCGGGGCAGAGTCTTTAGAGGCATTGCCAGCAGGGGCAACTATAGGTACTGCATCTGTTAGACGTCATGCCTGGCTAAAATATCACCGGCCTGACTTAGATATTCAGCTTTTGCGTGGCAATGTAAATAGCCGCTTGTCCCGTTTGGATGCCGGCGAGTTCGATGCGATCATTCTGGCTGTAGCTGGCCTGCAGCGGCTGGCTTTAGATATATCATATAGCCCCATAGATATTGACATTATGCCGCCATCGGCTGCGCAAGGGGCGTTAGCACTCCAGATTGCAACGGGCACAGAGCGTTCAGATGCTGTTCAGGCAATTTTGTCAGCTTTACATGATCAAGACGCAGCTGACTGCACAACAGCAGAACGAGCTATGTTGGCACATCTTGACGGTTCCTGCCGGACACCTATTTCTGCTTATGCGGATTTGAACGGCGATACTATCAGACTTCAGGGCGCTGTCTTATCGCCTGATGGCACCCAGATGTTTCAGACAGAAAAAACCGCTCCACGCGCAGAGGCAGTGCAGCTCGGTGATGCAGTTGGGGCAGACTTGCTGGATGCATGCGGCGGTAAGACATTCCTCGCCTAGCTGTATAAACAGACCCGGAGGCTATAAATGATACTCTGCGTCAGAGCCAAAATAGATGCAGAACAGGATGCCAAGACGCTAGCCGAAATGGGCTTGGCTTCGGCGCCAGCACCCGTCATGCAAATTGTTTATCATACGCCCCCCACACTGCATGAAACGCAATTTCAAGCTATCATTTATACCAGTAGATATGCAGTCGCAGCTGCAGATATAGGGCTTAGCAAAACAGCCTATTGTGTTGGTGCTGGTAGTGCGCGTGTGGCACGAGATGCAGGCTTTTCCAGAGTAATCGCTGGTGATGCTGATGCAGCACGCCTTGCTGAAATTATTCAGGCAGAGACAGCAGCAGAGGAGGGCGCCTTTTATTGGCCGCATGGCGAGGTAGTGCAGTTTGATATTGGCAAAGCCCTTCGAGATGCCGGATATCAGGTCAAAGATACAGCAATATATAAGCTCATGCCTGTCCGGCAAGCCCCGCCATCGATAGCAACAGAAGCTGAGTGCTATAAGGTGCAAGCTGTGATGTGTTTTTCTGCTCAGCATTTAGACCAGTTTGCGAGATTGCTAGAGCAGGCTGGTCTATGGCATCATCATGAAAGATGGGTCTTGATTGTGCCAAACCAACGTGTTGCAGAAGCTGTCTCAGCACAATGGGCACGCATAGTTGTAGCGCCTTCACCGTCTCATCAGGCGATGTTGGAGGCAGCTGAAGCATGGGCAAGAAGCAGCCTGTCGTAATAGACAAAATGGCCAAAACATAGGATGGCATATCAAACAGATGGCAGGAACATCAGATATAGATAGAACAGCTCAAAAAGGCGAAATACCAGCATCTCAGGATGTGATTGATGGTGCCGCGCAGCCCAAGAAAGCCAAGCGTAAAGCAAAAGCCGAGCAGCGTGCAGATGATAGGAAGACAACACAGACTCTAGCAGGCAGTACGGGCAGATCTGGTCTAATTTACCTTACATTTTGCTTGTCTGTGATTGCCCTTATTGCAGTGTTCCTGCCGCAATTAGATAGGGTCCTAAACCCTGATGCTGGTCAGCCTGCCTGGCAGCTGGCTCGTAACGCAGATAGAGCCGACATCCAGACAGCGTTTCAGGACATTGAAACTAGGCTTTCTGAGATTGAGGTGCAATTTGCCCAATTGGTTGAACAGACATATCAAAGCCAAGTGCTTCGTGATGCAGAGCAAGATGCAGAACGGGCTGAGTTTGCGCAAACGCTTGAGATATTGCGCTCAGAACTTGCCGTCATTACGAAGGATATTGATAAGAAACTCTCAGAACAGATAGCCAATCAGCCACCAGCACCGCAAGCCAGCAATATCTGGTTTGAAGGGTTAGCAACAGCAAGTCAGCTTGGTCAGGATCTAGGATATTGGCAGTCTAGACTTACAGAACTCACACCACCTGCAAATGGATGGCGCGCTGCTCAGCAGGACATTATTGACGCATTATCTGAAGCCGAAACAGCGTCTCATCAGAGCTTGATTTCAGATGCCTATGCCCTCGTTGAAGCTGCGCATCTTGCAAAACCGCCAACCCCTACTGAAGCCATGACAGGCACAGATGAGGATACTGGCTGGCTATTCTGGCTAGAAAATTTTGTGCGGTTTGAAAAAATTGAAGCGACGCCTGAAAGGCTGAAAGATAGCAAGCTAGATGCGTTTCATCAGCTTGTGTCAAATGGCGGGTTAGCGGCCGTGGCAAAGGCGCTGATTGCAATGGAAAATTTAGATCTTTCAGCTGTGCAAAACTGGCAGTCACGCTTTGAAAGTCGGACAGCCCTTGATGCATTGATTGCGTCTGCCGTCAAGCAAGATGGTGGCTTGTGATGTTTCGGATTATACAAATCATTATCTTAGGCGGGCTGGTTGCCTTTCTTGTGAGTTGGCTTGCCGCACAGCAAGGCACAACCAGTCTGGAATGGCTAGGATATAGGCTGGAAATACAGACAAGCTTTATGGTTGCAGTCATCGGATTGGGCTGTCTTATGCTTATAATATTAGACCGCGGATGGCGCGCTGTGAAATTATGGCCTCGCTTACTAGGCGCTGGCTGGGTACAGCGCCGCCGTCAGCAAGGTGAGCAGGCACTTGGCCTTGGGCTGGTGGCTTTAGCTGCGGGGGATTTGCGATCAGCCCGCCGTCAGGCACGCAAGGCAGAACGGCTTATGGGGCGCGGTATGCTGCCAGATTTGCTGGCAGCGCAGTCTGCCCATGCGCTTGGCGATACAGGCGCAGCCTTACGGTATTTTACGGCATTGGCAGGGAAAAAAGAGACAGCCTATTTTGGCCAGCTTGGGTTGATGCAATTACATCTTAACAAACAGGATAAAAATGCAGCACTTGCTTCTGCACAAAAAGCGCTCGCCTTGCAGCCAGATTCGCGTGCCGCTGGTCACCACATGCTACAGCATCATCTGGCATCAGAAAACTGGTCAGATGCGCAAGATGTTTTGCAGGTGCTCTCTACAGACACATATTTAGAGCTGACGGAAAAATCACATTATATTCGTCAGATGGCCTGTTTAAGCTGGCTTCAGGCTGAGACGGCAACAGGAATAGAGCGTGAAACGCATTTAGCGGCAGCGTTGCGGCGTCAGGCAGATTTTCTGCCAGCACTTTTGTCAAAGGCTGCTTTTGACGCTGATGAGGGCTATTCAAAACGCAGTCTGAAGCGGCTTGAAAAACAATTTATGGCTCAGCCGCATCCTGATTTTGTTGGTCATATTCAGCGTGCAAGCGGCGATAATGGTGGTCAGCTTATTTCCCGCCTGTCAAAACTTGCGGAGACGTCAGAGAAGGCTGATGACGCGAAGTTGGTTGTTGCCCGTGCCGCTCTGGATGCAGGCATTTGGGCATCTGCCTCAAATCTGCTTAGTAAAGTCGCGCCCTTGGCGCAGACAAATGCCTATTTTCTCATGCAGGCTGAATTAGCTGAGATTGCTGAAAAGCCTGCAGAGGCAGCAGCAGCTATGGTTAGTGCTGCGCATGCGCCACATGGACCAGCTTGGCGCTGTTCAGATTGCCAGATTGTCACGCCGCAATTTGAGGGTATTTGCCCATCATGCCAAGGGCTGGCTAGTATAGATTGGCAGCCACCTTTAGGCAGGTCCATGCCAGAGCGTCTCGAGCACCAGATATAAAAAAAGCCCAGCTGTTTCGCTGGGCTTTTTTACATTTATATCTAAAGCTTAGCGCACATCAATTGTGTTGAAAGCACCATCTTTGATTTCCAGGATTTTGTAAGTGCCTGATGCTTCACCAACATCTGTTAGCTCAACATTTGAAGCGCCTTCATAATTCACTTCACCGCCAGCAGCCAAAATTTCAAGGCCACGTGCAAGCTCACCAGGCATTAGTCTCTTGCCAGGTGCGTTTGCCACTGACATCAGATTTTCTGCAATTGTCGCACGGTCAGCATTGCCACCAGCCTGCATCGCTAGAACCATCAATGCTGCGGCATCATAGGATTCTGCACGGAATGGGCCATCACCATCAAGACCGGCAGAGGCTGCCAAGTCTAGGAACATTAGAGCACCACTTGATTCTGAGCCAGGTAGTGAGCCAATTGCGCCTGTTAAATCGCCATCAACATTATCAATCAGAGACTGACCGATCATGCCATCGCCAAGCACATAATTTTCAAAGGCATCTGTGTCGATTGAGCTTTGGATAATGCCGCGACCACCTTGGTCAAGATAGCCAATCACAACCAGAATGTCTGAGCCACCAGCTGACAGGGCTGCAACTTCAGCAGAATAATCTGCTTTGCCATTTTCATGTGCTGCTGTTGCTGTTACCTCGCCACCAAGGGCTTTGAAGTTCGTGATGAAGGAATCTGACAAGCCTTTGCCATAATCACTATTTTCATAGGTTACAGCCACATCTGTAATGCCACGCTCGATAACAACCTGTGCCATAACCTGGCCACCACGTGCATCAGAAGGTGCTGTGCGGAAGAAATAGCCATTATCCTCAATATCTGTCAGGGCTGGCGATGTTGCTGATGGTGATACCATCACAACACCGTTTGGAATAGCTACATTGCTGGCAATAGCTGTTGTTACACCTGAGCAGTCAGCACCCATAATGCCAGCTACGCCGTCAGCTGTAATCATACGTTCTGCCGCTGCTGAGCCAGCCGCTGCATCAATACATGTGGAATCACCACGCACTACAGAGATGGTCTCACCGCCTAGTAGCTTGCCAGACTCTGATGCTTCTTTAAATGCTAGCTCAGCTGAATCAGCCATAGCAGGTGTTAGAGATTCAATAGGGCCCGTGAAACCGAGGATCACACCCATCTTAATCTCTGCCTGTGCCACGCTAGATGCCATGATGGCAGCTAGGGCGGCTATCGTAATCTTTTTCATTTTGGTCTCCTCCAGTGAAACAAGGTCCGAAACGTAATTGTAATCATATACTGGCCAAAACCTATCAGAAGAATCAAATAGATTCTATGCCAGTTCGTGATTCTCTCCCTATGACGCTGTCACGCTGATAGGTTATCGGCGCTCGGCAAGGATGCCACGAGGGGCAAATCGCATAACTAATAATAAAACTAATCCCATCGTAAATAAGCGCATATGCGGCGCAATATCACTCAAATGATCCGCAAGCGCACTCTCTTCGGGCAGAAAACCCGCAATATTTTGCATGACGAATTGCGCGGCTGGCTCTGCCTGCACCCAGGTAAACCAGATAATTGCGCCCCCCAGAATAGAGCCCAAATTATTGCCTGAGCCGCCAACAATAACCATCACCCAGATGATGAAGGTAAACCGCAGAGGATTATAGCTAGAAGGCGTAAATTGACCATCTATCGTTGTGAGCATCGCACCGCCAATCCCAACAATAGCTGACCCAACGATAAATGCCTGACGATGGCGATAGACAACATCCTTGCCCATGGCAGATGCGGCATGCTCATTATCACGAATAGCGCGCATCATTCTGCCCCAAGGTGAGCGAGCGGCTCTGTTGGCCAGCGTTAGCAAGATTATGAGGGCTGCCAATAAAATGCCGGAATAGCAGAGCTTCACAAAGATAGATGAGCTGGAAATAACAAGTTCATTTAGCAGCTTCACGCTATTATCAGATGCTGAGAGTGTGTCCTGATACCACCAGCGAACCCATCCAATGAAGCTGTCTGATTCTTGTAAGTCAATCTCATAAGGAACAGGCCGTGATAAGCCAGTGACGTTTTTAACGCCACGTGCGAGCCAATCTTCAAATTTGATCACGGCAATTACAATTTCGGCAATGCCAAGTGTGGCAATAGCCAGATAATCTGAGCGGAGTCCCAGAGAAATTTTGCCAATGGCCCAGGCCAATCCCCCTGCCACAAATCCCGCAATGATCCAGGATGTGATGATTGGCAGGCCTAGCCCGCCCAGAAAGCCAGTCTTTGCCGGGTTTACAGCTTCAACCAACCCTGCGCCTTCACGAAACAAGCTGCGAATAATCACATAGGCTGTAATTGTTATGAGGACTGTGCCCCAAAATCGAATACGCCCTTCTGGCAGGCGTGGGCGCACAGAGCGGATGAGGAGAATTGTAGCAATAAGAGCAGCCAGACTTCCGATTAAATAAGTGCCGCCAGCCTGCCAGGCTTCAACAACAGGCGGATGTGAAACAAGTACAGCTGTCAGACCGCCAATCGCTGCAAACGCCATCACACCAGCATTAAATAGACCTGCATATCCCCATTGCACATTTAGGCCAAGTGCCATAACAGCTGAGATCATACATAGATTCAAAACACCAAAGGCACTATTCCAGCTTTGTAATATACCCACTGCTATGAGCCCTAAGCCAAGAAGCCCAAAAGCGATAACAGCGCGAAGCCTCTGATTTTGATCAGTGTGAATCTGCGGTGCCATTAATAGACCCTCCCCCGAAAAATGCCGGTAGGTCTTATGAGCAAGACCAGAACCAGAATGATAAAGGAAATCGCAAATTTATAATCTGTTGATAGAAACTGCATCAATGTAGATGGTGCCATATCATCTGGCAGAAGATATTTCAGGAATTTTTTATAGGCATAAGTAGCCATAACCTCTGAAAAGGCGACCACATAGCCACCTATAATAGCGCCCACAGGCTGACCGATGCCACCTACAATAGCCGCGGCGAAAATAGGTAATAGTAAATGGAAATAAGTAAAGGGCTTAAAACTCTTATCAAGGCCATATAAGGTGCCAGCAATACAGGCTAATGTGCCTGCCAATATCCAAGTCACCATAACAACGCGATCAGGATTGATACCAGATAATAGTGCTAGATCCTCATTATCTGAATAGGCGCGCATAGCTTTGCCAGTTCTTGTTTTATTCAAAAACCAGAATAGAGCTGCTACAGCAATAATGGCGACAACAACTGTGATAACCTGCGTCACTTGCAGGCTAAGCCCCTCTGATAGGCCTGTCATTTTCTTAAAGGCGCGGGCTTTTATGATAAAGCGCTCCCCATCTGCAAATCTGCGATCATCAGGTCCGATAAACAAACGCACTAACCCGTTTGTGATGAACATCACACCGACTGACGCTACGAGATAAATCACAGGAGCACTGCGGTTACGGCGATAAAATTGAAAGACAGTTTTGTCGTAAAATAGCACAAGCGCAATTGTGCCAAGAATGGCGACAGGCAAGGCCAGCAAAGCTGTAGGCAGCGGGCCAAGGCCAATACCGTAAGATTGCAGCCCCCATGTCACAAAAATTGTGATCATTGTGCCAAAGGCCATCACATCACCATGGGCGAAATTCGCAAATCGTAAAACACCGTAAACAAGCGTTACACCCACAGCACCTAGGGCTAGTTGCGAGCCGTAGGATAAAGCTGGCACGAATACAAAATTGGCAAATAGTATCAGCGCATTTAAAATATCTGTGCCAAACCCATCCATCTTGTTTAGCCCCCCAAGAATGACTGTCTGACATTAGCGTCTGCCAATAACGCAGCACCTGTGTCTGTAAACCGATTTTCGCCTGAAACAAGCACATAGCCTTTATCAGCTATCTCAAGAGCCTGCCTGGCATTTTGTTCAACCATCAAGATAGCCATGCCAGTCGACTTAATGTCCAAAATACGGTCAAATAACTCATCCATAACCATAGGTGATACGCCGGCAGTCGGCTCATCTAGCAAGAGCACTGAAGGCTCATTCATCATGGCTCTAGCCACAGCGACCTGCTGGCGTTGCCCGCCAGAGAGTTCACCTGCTAATTGTTCACGCTTTTCACGAACCACTGGGAATAGCTCAAAAATCTGTTCAAGCGTTTCTGAATAATCGTCCTCTCTCAGAAAGGCGCCCATTTCCAGATTTTCCTGAACCGTCATGCCGGTAAAGATATTCTGCGTTTGCGGAACAAAGCCGATCCCTTTTGCTACACGGGCTTGCGGTGAAAGGGAGGTGATATCTTCACCACGCAGCTGTATCTGGCCGCCAGTCAGATTTAACATGCCTAATAAAGCTTTCATCGCAGTAGATTTGCCAGCACCATTCGGGCCTACAATGACAGTGATCTGTTCTGCTTCAGCTTTGATAGTACAGTCATGCAAAATAGGGGGGCCACCATAGCCACCAGTCATATTTGTGCCAGTTAAAACACTCATTTTCTGCC
>WTHY01000115.1:1530-3546 GCA_011522945.1 Alphaproteobacteria bacterium | reverse complement strand
AAAACTGTGTAGATAGGAAATACAGCAAGGCGACGATTGCCGCAACTGATAGCTTTTAGAACAGATAGGATAACAGAAGAGATACCTATGTCATCTCCAGCGTTATGGGTCCAATTATTAGATAGTGTTGTTGGCATTTTTATGTGGCTGCTAATCCTGCAGACTCTGCTGACCCTGATTCTGCCAGATAATAGCCGTTTTAGGCCGTTACGGTTTTTGAAGCGAGTAACTGGCCCTATTCTATTCATCGCACGCTATGCAACGCCAACATTCATTATTGATAGGTTAAAGCCTTTAATAGCTGCTTTCTGGCTATTTATTATCAGATTTTATATTCTGCCAACAGCGCTCAGCTATACAGTTTATCGCTTCTCTGATATGCCGTTTGAAGCGTTTATTTTACGTGTATCTATAGCTATTGCCGATAAATTTTAAATATTAGCAAAATAGGTGATATGCGTTTTGCCACCTAATTTTGTGCGACAATTTTTATCATATCCGCAATTTGGCCAGACTCATTTAAACGCACCAAATATTGTATATCTGAAATATCTGTAAACAGCCACAAACCACCATCTGACGCTGCGGCAATTGAGCGAACAATCATGCCAGCTGGCAACTCGAGCACATCAGGCAAATCTATTGATGCTGCCTTTGATTCAGCAATGTCTGAAGCTGGCTTTAAGGAGCTACTTTGCGACAAGTCTCCGGCTTTCTGACTAACCCCATAAACGAGTAAGACCAAGCAAAGGATAATAAGTATACCCATCACGGCAGAGGCGAATTTTAGTCGGGCTATTGTTTTGTCCGACATGGCACCTGCACTACCATGTGATAGACCATCAGAAGCCGCCTCTGCATTTGAGACTGTTGATTTTTGCAATTCTGATCTACTATCCGCAGCCATGGAGCCCTCTATCATTTTAGACATAATAGCAACAGAAGCAGACCAGTCAGATAGATTGGATAAATTCATTGCGCGTGCGGGTCAGGAACATAACCTGTCACGCTCACGTGCAAAGGCCCTTATTCTTGACGGCCAGCTACGCTGTGATGGACGCACGCTAACCGATCCCTCAGCAAGCGTCAAATCAGGTGCTAATTATCAATTAGAGATACCGCCTGCAGCTGATCCAACGCCGCAAGCTGAGGATATTCCACTTTCTATTCTGTTTGAAGATGAACATCTCATTCTGATTGATAAGCCAGTGGGCATGGTTGTGCACCCTGCCCCCGGCGCAATGACCGGCACGTTAGTCAATGCACTTATTGCGCATTGTGGTGATAGCCTGACAGGTATCGGCGGGGTTGCCCGCCCTGGCATTGTACATCGTCTGGATAAGGATACATCTGGGGTAATGGTTGTCGCCAAAACAGATGAGGCACATCATCGCTTGTCGAAACGTTTTGCAAAACATGACATGGATAGACGCTATCAGGCTCTTGTCTGGGGTATGCCTGCCGAGCGACATTCCTATATTGACGCCCCGCTTGGCAGACATAGAACAGACAGAAAGCGTCAAGCTGTGCGTCCAGATGGCAAGCATGCCATTACACATTACAGTACATTGCGCGACTTGCCGCCGATTGGATGTTTGGTCGAATGTGTGCTGGAAACAGGCAGGACACATCAAATACGGGTCCATATGAGCCATATTGGCCATGGGTTGATAGGTGACCCAGTCTATGGGAAGCCGCTAAGAGCGGCCCAAATGCCTGACCAGACAAGCCGCGACCTGCTGGCCAAGCTACGTAATTTTGAACGCCAAGCACTACATGCAGCTAAGCTGGAATTTGATCACCCCATCACAGGCCAGCTAATCACAGGTGAAAGCCCTCTGCCAGATGATATGCAAGGTCTTTTAGCAGATATTGATACAGCAATTGCTAAAAGAGCTGCTTTATAGGGTTTGTCATATCCAATGCGTAGGTGAGGCCAAAAAAGCTAGCCTGAATATTTTCGCCATCCTTAACTAGCCAGATTGCGGCCGCACAAATACGCTGGCACAAATACGC
>WTHY01000115.1:0-1430 GCA_011522945.1 Alphaproteobacteria bacterium | reverse complement strand
GCCTTTTATGAGCTAATTGAATATCTGTTTAGTCAAAGTGATGCAGGGTGCTTGTAACGCTCCACAGGGAAGCCCCCTTTACAAAATCATCTATCATTCCCATATGTATTATGTACGGGCAAACACCCTATTGGCCGCAATTTATGAAGGATAAAATGACCAGCACAGCTGTAATTCCTGCTATCAGCCCAGCACCTACGCCAGATGGCAATCTGTCTCGATATCTGGATCAAATCAGGCAATTTCCTATGCTGGAACCTGATGAGGAATATATGCTGGCCCGCAATTGGACGGAGAGAGGCGATGTGGAAGCTGCCCATAAGCTAGTTACAAGCCACCTTCGCCTTGTCGCGAAAATTGCTATGGGATATCGCGGTTATGGCTTGCCACTTGCTGATCTGATTTCAGAGGGCAATGTTGGCATGATGCATGCTGTGAAGAAATTTGATCCCGAAAAAGGCTTTCGGCTTGCCACCTACGCAATGTGGTGGATACGTGCCTCTATTCAGGAATATATCCTGCGCAGCTGGTCACTTGTGAAGATTGGAACCACCGCTGCTCAGAAGAAACTATTCTTTAATCTACGCCGGCTTAAAGGTGAGATTAAGGCCATCGATGGTGGCGATTTAAAACCAGAGCAGGTCACACATATTGCAGACAAGCTTGATGTGTCTGAAGCTGATGTGATTTCAATGAATCAGCGCATGAGTGGCGGCGACAGATCACTCAATGCGCCTGTTGCCTCTGATGGCGAACAAATGACAGAATGGCAGGATTGGATCGCAGATGAGCGTGACGATCAAGAAACACGCTTTGCTGAAACTGAAGAATATGACGCACGCCAAGCACTTATCATCAATGCCATGCAGGGATTAAATCCAAGAGAGCAGCGTATCATTGAAGCACGCCGGCTATCTGAGCCACCATTGACGCTAGAAGATCTGGCCGGCGAATTTAATGTAAGCCGTGAGCGCATTCGCCAGATCGAGGTCCGTGCGTTTGAAAAACTCTCAGCAGCAGTGCGTGAAAAAGCTGCTGAGATGAAATTATTGCCAGACGCGTCTACAGGTGCTTAACCACCAACAAACGGATCACGAACGAGGATTGTATCATCTCTCTCTGGGCTTGTTGATAGCAGCGCCACTGGCATGCCTGTTAACTCTTCTAATCTACGGATATATTTGACAGCATTCGCAGGCAATTCTGCCCATGAACGTGCACCATAAGTCGTTTCGGACCAGCCTGGCATTTCCTCATAAATAGGTGTACAAACAGCCTGTTCCGCAGCATTTGACGGAAAATAATCCAGCTCGGTACCATTAACCATATAGCCTGTGCAGATTTTCAAGGTTTCAAAACCATCAAGCACATCAAGCTTTGTCAGCGCCATACCCGTGATACCGGCAGTATGGCCTGCTTGACGTACCATC
>WTHY01000183.1:5700-12358 GCA_011522945.1 Alphaproteobacteria bacterium | reverse complement strand
TTGACGGTATTGGCGGCGGAAATGCTGTTACAACCAAAGTGGCGATTTTATCACAATCTGAAGATCCATGGGCTGATATTGATTGTTTTTTTGCACAAGTGAGTGTCGAAACCTGTTTGGTGGATTTTAAGCCAACTTGCGGCAATATTCTGACAGGTGTCGGGCCAGCTGCGCTGGAAATGGGATTGTTGCCAGCCTCTGATGGCATCACTGAAGTGAAGATTAGAGCTGTTAATACCGGGGCGAGGGTTCTTGCTCGAGTCCAAACACCAAATAAACAGGTAACTTATGAAGGGGGTGCCTCAATTGATGGTGTGCCTGGTACTTCTGCGGCTGTCGAATTGAATTTTATGGATGTCGCCGGCTCTTCAACAGGAAAATTTTTACCGACAGGCAAGCTGATCGATAAAATTGACGGGATTGATGTGACGTGCATGGATGTGGCGATGCCTATGGTAATTGCCCGTGCAGCTGATTTTGGGCTGACAGGGCAGGAAAGCCGAGAGGCATTAGATGCGAATAGAGAGTTCTTTGCAAAGATGGAGGCAGTCCGTATCAAAGCTGGGGCGCTAATGGGTCTGGGCGATGTGCAAAAATCTGTGACGCCGAAATTTGGTCTGCTGGCGCCGCTGGATGAGGCTGGCCATATCACCACACGTTACTTTATGCCGTGGGAGACACATCCCACAATGGCTGTCACAGGTAGCCAGTGCCTTGCCTCATGTGCTTTGACGCCTGGTACAATTGCCGATGGCATGATGCAGCTGCCAGCAGATAAGCCAGCAAAAATTACATTGCACCATCCCCTCGGCACCCTGGAGGTTGTCATAGATTATACGCTGGATAATTTAGGGTTTCAGCATAAATCAGCTGGTCTTGTGCGCACAGCACGGAAACTTGCAGAGGGCAATGTATTTGTGCCGTCTGCAGTCTGGGATGGGGTGGTTTCGTGAACCCTACAGACGGTAAAGTGTTGGTGCCATCAATTATTCGGGATGGGAGCGTGTAATGAAGGTTGCTATTTTAGATGACTGGTTTGACAGTTTGCGTCATCTGCCATGTTTTCAAATGCTGGCAGATTTTGATGTCACAGTCTTTAATGACCATGAAACGGATATTGAGATGCTGGCCAGCAGGCTGGCGCCGTTTGACGTGCTTGTTCTTTTTCGGGAACGAACATCTATCACAAGAGAGCTCATTGAAAAGCTGCCTAATCTAAAGCTGATTTCACAGCGCAGTGTCTATCCGCACATTGATATTCAGGCCTGCACAGATAATGGTGTTCTTGTATGCTCGAATATGCATGCCGGTCCGCCTACATATGCTGCGTCAGAACATACATGGGCTCTGATAATGGCAGCTATGCGGGATATTCCTGCACAAATGGCAAGCCTGCAAAATGGGGGGTGGCAGATCGGCGTTGGTAAAACGTTGCATGGCAGACAGCTGGGACTTTATGGTTATGGACGCATCGCTAAACAAGTTGCTGTCTATGCAGAGGCTTTTGGCATGGATGTGGTCTGGTGGGGCTCAGAAGAAGGTCGTGCACGTGCTGCTGCAGATGGCCGTCAGGTTGCAGATAGCCGAGAGGCTTTCTTTGCGAGCTGTGATGTCGTTTCGGTTCATGTGCGCTTAAAGCCCACTACGAAAGGAATTATCACATCATCTGATTTGGAAAATATGCAAAAAGGTGCTGTGTTTGTAAATACAAGCCGTGCTGGGTTGCTAGAAGAGGGGGCATTGCTCTCTGCGCTTAATGCCGGCCGGCCTGGTAAGGCAGCTATAGATGTATTTGATGTTGAACCTATAAATTGGGCGGATGATCCACTTGCAACACATCCAAATCTCATCGGCACGCCGCATATTGGATTTGTTACAGTGGATGAATTTCAGGCGCAATTTACTGATATTTTTGAACAAATTCAGTGCTGGGCAGATGGCGCTCCTATTCATGTCGTGAATGCTGAGTTGATTTCATCCTGATGCTTTAGGCTTAAGGCGCATCGCTATGAGCGGGATGCTAGCTATCACCAGAATGATGCGTATGAGATGGTGCAGAGCGACGAAAGCAACATCAAACCCGAAAATCACAGCAAGTAAGGTGACTTCATATAACCCTCCTGGAACAAAGGCGAGCCAGACTGACAAAAAGCTTGTCGCTGTGAGTTCTGATATCAAGAGGGCTGATGATAGATAGGCAGATAGTATCAGTGCTGTATTTGCGACCGCATCTTTGAAATAGCTAAATAGTTCTTTAAAGGGAACTTTTGACAGACGTGCGCCAATGCCACCCCCAATCGTGAGTTGTGCCAGTATAACAAACTCATTTACACGGGGCAGGTCAATCCATCCCATTAGATGGCAAATGGTTGAAAAGATAAGCGGTCCAAGTAGATGCGGCATAGGCAGCCTTACCAGTGTAGCGCACACAAACCCTAAGATTGCCAATGCTATAAACATTATCAGTTCAAAGGGCGCGAGGCCAAACAGGCTTGGCATAGCTTGCAATGTGATATTTGATTGCGTGACAGCCTCACCGCCCTGCAATAGTGCCATCAAAAACGGCGTAGATACAAATACCACAACCACCCGAACAAGATGGAAGAGCGCAACAACATAGTCCTTGTCAGTTATGTCTTTGGCCAAAATAACAATTTCAGCTTGGCCACCAGGCGCACTGCATAAATAGGCAAGACCTCTGTCATAATGTCGGAATTTCGTGAGAAACAAATACCCCAAATAGGTCACAAGGATAGTTGTCACAATCATTGTAAATACGGTGAGTTGCCACTTACCAATATTGGTAAGGAATTCTGTATTGAATGTCGCGCCGATTAAAACGCCTAGGCCTAAAATTACCGGTTTATGAAACCATCTTGCAACGCCAAGATATGGTTGTAGTTTCGGCAATTTGCCACCAGCTATCCAGACCCCAAACAGGCTTCCCATCATGTAAGGTGCAGGCATATTGATTTGTAAAAATAGCCAGCCCGCTGCAAGCGCAATGGTAAAGGTGGCCAAAAGCTGCAGAATATCAATACGAATTGCGTGCCAGTTCATTTGAGATGATGTACCTTAATCTAATTCTTCTGTATCGGTCAGGCTTAATAGGGTTAAGCGTGCCACCAAGGCTTTGTCTAGATGTGCTTGCATAGCCTCTTCTGCCTCCTTAGGTAAGCCTCTCTGGATTGCTTGATTGATGTATTGATGCTCTTTTTGGATGGAATCTGTGCGTTCGGCTAAGGAGTAAGCTGTTGTGCCAAGCAATACCATGAGGCGGGAAAGTTGTTGAAGACTTTCTGATAAAAATTTATTACCGGCTGCCTGAAGAATTGCTCTGTGAAAGCGGCGATTATGTACGGCTAACACAGACGGGGCAGCGCCAACGGCCATGAGTTGGACTTCATCTGCACAAATCTGGCCGATAATCTGTTTTTCCGATGAGCTGGCATGTGCGGCAGCTAGTAATGCGGCCATCCCTTCTAATTTTGCTCGTAGGGCATAAAGCGCTGAAATATCCTGCCAATCGAGGGTGCGGACGCGTAATCCGCTATCATCTGATTCAAGTATCTGCTCAGCTTTTAACGCTGTTAAGGCCTCACGCAATGGGGTGCGACTCACATGAAGCTCAGCACCTAATTCCGTTTCTTTCAAGCGGCTCCCTGGGAGAAGGTCGCCAGCCTGTATGGCTAGCAAAATGAGATGGCGGATACGCTCTGCAGCTGAAGCTACCGATAGGTTACTTGCCGAGAGTTGTGTTTCAAATTTATGCCAATCAATCATATGCTTATATATTTGCTAGTTGGATGGTTTAGCGTTGAATTCTTGTTGTTATAGCTTGACTTTTGATAAGGTTTTCCTCCATTGTATACAAATGTATACAAGAAATCAAATATACTGCCTGTGATGCAAGGACCGGAGATGCAAAACCATATAAATACCTATTGGGATGTGCTTGTCATTGGTGCAGGCAATGCTGGGTTATGTGCAGCTATCACGGCTGCAGAAGCTGGCTGTTCAGTTCTTGTCATTGAAGCGGCGAATAGAGATATGCGCGGTGGAAACACACGGCACACGCGAAATTTACGAGCAATGCATGAGGAACCAACTGATATTCTAAGTGATGCTTATAGTTTTGAGGAATATTTTGACGATTTACTGCGTGTTACAAAAGGCATCACCAACAAAGATTTAGCTAGTCTTACACTGCAAAAATCGACCGAATTGACCGACTGGTTGCAAGAGCGTGGTGTACGATTTCAGCCAGCTTTATCAGGCACTCTCAATTTAGGCCGCACAAATGCCTTCTTCCTAGGTGGAGGACGGGCGCTACTCAATAGCCTGTGTCGTCACGCAGAAGGTCTCGGTGTGTCATTAATTTATGAAACAGCCGTTGCATCCTTGCTGATGCAGGATGGGTTTTGTGATGGTGTGAGACTCGAGACTGGGGATCAAATTAGAGCGCAAAAGATTATTACGACGGCTGGCGGCTTTGAGGCAAATTTAGAGTGGCTAGCAGAAGGCTGGGGCGCGCCTGCAAAGAATTTCCTGGTGCGCGGTACACCTTACAATACAGGCACTATTCTGCGCGCATTACTTGATAATGGTGCACAGCCTGTCGGTGAGCTTGACCAGTGTCATGCGGTTGCTATTGATGCACGAGCCCCGAAATATGATGGCGGCATAGCAAGCCGCATTGATGGTGTGCCTTTTGGCGTTGTTTTAAATAAAAATGCTGAGCGTTTTTATGATGAAGGCGAAGATTTCTGGCCTAAGAGATATGCGATTTGGGGGCGCCTGGTTGCGGGGCAGCCAGACCAGATAGCCTATGCGATTCTGGATTCTGTTGGTGTAAAACGGTTCATGCCCTCGGTATTTACGCCCATCAAAGATGATAGTTTAGCTGGCTTGGCTGAACAGCTGAATTTGCCTCCTGAGGCCATGCAAAATACTATTTCTGCTTTTAATGCGGCTTGTCCAGAAGGAGAAATCGACCAATCAATTTTGGATGCAAAAGCAACTAAGGGCCTATTTCCAAATAAAACAAATTGGTCAGCTCCGATAGCTGAGCCACCTTTTTACGGATTTCCGCTGCGTCCAGGTATCACCTTTACCTATATGGGGGTTGAGGTGAATGATAGAGCGCAAATTATAATGAAAGATGGCAAACCTACCGCCAACCTCTATGCCGCCGGCGAAATCATGGCCGGGAATGTGCTTGGTCAGGGCTATCTGGCAGGTATTGGCATGACAATTGGTGCGGTGTTCGGGCGGATTGCAGGAGAATCTGCTGCAAGGGCATTGAACAAGACAGTTTTAGGAGACTAGAGAGATGAATGAAATTAATCTGGTTGATTTAGCAAAGTCAGGCTTAAACACAGGTAGGTCGGACATCGCTACGGCTGAAACTGATGCGCATACAGAAACGGCCCGTATCATGCAAATATGCAATGCCTGCCGCTATTGTGAGGGATTTTGCGCTGTGTTTCCAGCTATGGAACGGCGGCGTGAATTTACCCCTGCAGATACGGCCTTTCTCTCAAATCTTTGCCATCATTGCGGAGCTTGTTATCATGCCTGTCAATATGCACCGCCGCATGATTTTGGTGTCAATGTGCCGCAGACCTTAGCTGAGCGCCGTAATGAGACATATCAGCAATTAGCTTGGCCAACACCGCTTGCGTCGTTATTCGAGCGAAATGGGCTTGTGGTTGTTATGGTGATTTCTGCGTGTCTTGCTGCTGCGGTTGGTTTGATGCTGGCGATGATTTCCCCGGATTTATTCTGGGGTGTACATCTAGGTGAAGGCGCCTTTTATCAGGTGATGCCACATACTGTAATGGCAGGCATTCCAATGGCAATCACAGCATTTGCGCTATTATCCTTCATCATGGGGTGGCGCCGCTACTGGCAGGCAACCGGTGCCAAATGGCGCGGCATGCCAGCGTTACGTGATGCTATTTCAGCAACAGCAAATCTTCGCTATTTAGGTGGCAATAACGCCGGAAATGGTGAAGGGTGTCCAACTGAAGATGACAGAAGTAGCCATTTGCGACGCATATATCACCAGCTCACCTTTTACGGGTTTATGCTTTGTTTTGCCTCCACCTCCACAGGCACACTTTATCACTATCTGCTCGGACGTGAGGCACCCTACGGATATTTCGAACTTCCGGTCATTCTCGGCACCGTTGGTGGTGTTATTTTATGTATTGGCACAGCAGGCTTGTGGCAGCAGAAGAAGAAAATGGAGCCTGCTGTGAAATCCATGAAACATCTGGGCATGGATTATGCCTTTATTTGGGTGCTTTTTTGGGTAAGCGCAACTGGTCTTATTCTCCTTGCTGTTCGTGAAACAAGCTATATGGGCCTTGCATTAGCTATCCATCTTGGGCTGGTTTACGGGTTCTTCTTGGTCCTGCCTTTCTCAAAATTTGTACATGGCATTTACAGGTTTGCGGCTCTGTTGGCAGATGCAGGTGAAAAGCAGCCGCAGAATCTCAGATAAGCGATCATGAATAGACCATTCTTTTCCAAACCTTTTGAAGTGCATTAAAAATGTGGTTGTCTCTACCCATATAGCCAACCACATTTTCCCTAGATGTCTACAGCAGATATTTACGATACATTTTTGCTACACGTATTTGCTGGGCATATT
>WTHY01000183.1:0-5600 GCA_011522945.1 Alphaproteobacteria bacterium | reverse complement strand
AAAAAATAGACGTAATCAGCACATGGTTTGCTAAATTACATTTAGGTTCAAAGCTGCTGATGGTTTAGTAAATTCGCTATTGTCTGATCACTATTTGAGACTGCATTACCGCGGAAAATTCTTGGATAGTTTCGAAAGCTGGATGCAGCGCGCACAGGACTAGCCAAAACTCTATTCTGCTTCAAACTTCTGGAGACTTGATATCGTTTGGTTATTTCTGGCTTATCAATCTGTAAATTTTGTGTCTATTCCTAAAAACACATCTCTTATTGAACTTTTCCTGCAATGTTTGCGAATAAAGTTTATTGATTAATACAAGCTTACATCACAAGCCTTCTTTACAGGCTCCAATTAGTGGCCTTTAACGAGGGCCTTTATTTCAGGGGTAGAGTGTTTCAGATGCGTTGGACCGGAAAATTACTATTTATCAGTTTGCTATGCTTACAAACCCATATTGCGGCCGCGCAATCAGGTCGTGGCGCTCTTGTCGAAACACAAATCGCTGATGAAATTGTGCAGCCAAGTACAACGACGGTACAAGCTAGCATTGTTGCCGGAAGGCCCCATGCTGTTACCGCCACCCTTGCTGGTCGTGTCATGCTTGAAGCGCTGAAAATTGGTCAAACTGTCAAAGCTGGGGATATCATCGCGCGTCTTGATGTGTCTGAATTAGATCATCAAATAGCTTTATTAACTGCCCAACAAAATGAAACAGCAAATCGCTTGCAAGAGGTTGCTGAGAATATCAAATTTGAAGCTGAATTGACGCGTATTGCAGAACAACAATTACAATTGCTGGCATCCAAGGCAGATAGAGCTGCTGAGTTGGTAAAACGCAGTGCGATTTCTCAGGAAGCGTCTGAAACAGCACAGTCAGCACTTTTAAACGCAAAACAACAAGCTGTCTCACGAGCGAAATCCATGGCTGCACTTGGCTTCTCCCAGTCTCAACTTGAGTTAAGCAAAGCGCGAACAGACTTGCAAATTGCCCGCCTGAAGGACGAGCGTGCAGATGCTGTTTTGAAAAGCCCTGTGGATGGCCAAATCGTCTCACTTTTTCAGCAAAGCCAAGGATTTGCACGGCAAGGTGATGTCATTGCAGCGATCCGTACCGTGGATGATTATGAGGTTGAAGCCGATATACCCTCACGATATTTACGATTTTTGGTACAAGCTGGCAGCATATCCGGCCGTATGAGTAGTGGAAGACCTGTTGATATGAGTGTGCGTGTTATTCTGCCTGAAGAAAACCAAAGAACAGGCACTAGGCCGGTACGGCTTGTTCCAAATGGCGCATTGCCAAGAGGGCTGCAGTCAGTAGGTGCTCAGCTGGAGGTTGCAGTGCCAATTTCTGAAGCAAAACCATCTATTGTTATTTCTCAAGATGCTATTGTACCAGTTTCAGGCGGTCATATTGCTTTTGTATTTGATGAGGGCGTAGCGAAACGGCAGGTTGTGCGTCTTGGTAGTCCTATGGGAGATAACATTGTAATTACTTCTGGGATCGCCGCCGGCGAGCGTGTGATTATCCGCGGTAATGAAGGGCTTAATGACGGTGCGCCTGTTCGTGAAGGCAAGCCACCAAAACGGGCAATACCATCCGCAAATGACAGCGATGCTGTTGTTGAAGAGGCGCCAGAGATGGCAACTGAACTTGCAGATGACGCAAAGACTTGGAAGCTTGTCTGGCAAACACGACGCGGCGAGACAGAAGCAGAATTCATTCTATCTTCAGGTGCAAGCTTATATAATGGAGAGCCTGTTGCTGTAACACGAGATGGCGATAAAATTATATTTGCTGGGGAGCTTGTCCTGCCATTCGGTATTTTAACACTGGATTTCAACCTTCAGGAAACAGCAGATAGCCTGAATGGTAAGGTCGTGTTAAGTGGCTTGCCAAATGGCAATACGCCCGAGCTTGATGTAACTGGTACAGTGAAATAGACGGGCGGGGCTGATAAATTATGAATAATCTTATCAAAACAGCTATTGAGCGTCCTGTTGCCGTTTTAGCCTTGGTGTTGCTTGTGGTGTTGTTTGGTGTTGTTGCCTTACGCGCAATTCCGATCCAGATGTCCCCTGATATTGAAAAGCCAATTTATCAGGTGCGTGTGGCTTGGCCAGGTGCTGCGCCGGAAGATGTTGATCGCGAAATTGTGAGCAGGTTGGAAACAGAGCTTAGCAATTTGTCTGGCGTAGAGGAAATCTCATCAAGTTCATCAACTGGCTCAGCGCGTGTCACTCTGACATATGCAATTTCGACAGATATGGACAAGGCCCTGACAGTGCTTTTGTCAAATCTAGCAGGCATTAGCGGTCTTCCAGATGACTCACGTGCACCTCAAGTGCGCACGTCTAATTCTGATGATAGCCCGATTGCTCGACTTGCCCTTATTCCAAAGGACGGGGCTGAGGTTGACCTCGAGACGCTTGGAAATTTTGTGCGAAATCAGGTGGTAGATCCGTTATCAAGAACAGCTGGCGTTGCCGAGATTACCTTTAATGGTGGCGGCCAAAAGCAAATGCGGGTGATTATTGACCCAGAAAAGCTGGCTTTTTATCAGCTATCTGTCTCAAATGTACTTGATGTATTGCGGAGTGCAACAACCCTGCAGACAGTTGGTCGTGTTGGACAAGGCAAGCGTGTTTATACCGTGCGTACAGAAGCAATTGCTTACACGCCTGAAACAGCTATGAACACTGTAGTGCGCTCAGATATTGCTCCAAATGGGCAGGTTGTCCCTGTTCTGCTTTCTGATATTGCAGAGGTGGCATTAACAACAGAGAGACGTTCAAGTTTCCGACGCCTCAATGGTCAGGACGCGATTATCATCAATGCGCTGCGTGAGCCTGGAAGCAATGTCGTTGAAACGATGGAATCGCTTCGGGCTGAAATTGATGACTTAAATGCCGGGATTTTGAACCAGCGTAATCTAACGTTGAATGTTGTTTATGATGAGACGGGCTATATTTCATCAGCGATTAATCTGGTGCAGCAGAATATCTGGGTTGGTGGTAGTCTTGCTTTGGTCATACTGATGTTGTTCCTGCGATCAGCTTTGCCTACAATTGTAATTTTCGTAGCCATTCCAGTGTCAGTTGTGGGCACATTTGTTGCGATTGCTGGTCTTGGCCTGTCTATTAATGTGATATCCCTGGCGGGGTTGGCATTTGCTGTCGGTATGGTTGTGGATGCCTCTATCGTATCTATGGAAAATATCTTTAGGCTGCGGCAACGCGGTATGCCTGCACCGCAGGCCGCCTTTCACGGCGCACGTCAGGTTTGGGCGCCAATTTTAGGCTCGGCATTAACCACTGTTTTAGTGTTTGTGCCGGTGATAATGCTGGCACTGCCTGTCGGACAGCTTTTTAGAGATATTGGCATAGCCATTTCTGTGTCTGTGCTCATCTCAGTGCTTGTTTCTGTCACTGTCATACCAGCTTTATCCTCTCGGTTGCTCGGCGGACCTGTTGACAGGTTCACGAAACCAGTGAGGTTGCCTGTAATTGATTGGTTTGCGAGTGGATTTAGCCGGCTTATTGTTGGATATGCACGTCTTGCTGTAGCGCGCCGCTCCGTCGGTATTGTGATGGTCGCAGCCCTATTGGCAGGGAGCATTGGCTTTTCTGTGCGCTTTATGCCGCAGCTTGATTATCTGCCAGATGGTAACGCCAACTTCATCTTAGGGCGTATTTTTGTCCCGCCAGGCTATTCGATTGAAGAAACAAAGCGGATCGCTACAAAGATGGAAGACTCAATGTCTCCTTTATGGGGAGATGAGCCGCCAGCTGATGGTAAGCCTGGTGTTGATAGGTTCTTCTTCGTTGCGTTTGATGGCGGTGGTTTTGCAGGGGCAACTGCCAGCGATCCAGACAGGGTGACAGATCTGCGCCCATTTTTCATGCGACCTGTTTTTTCAGAACCGGGCGCGCGCGCTTTTGTATTTCAGGCCTCTCTATTTGGCCGCTCTGTAGGTGGCAGCAGATCTATCGGTATTGATTTGACAGGTCCATCTCTGGAAAATTTGGCGTCTGTGGCACGCCAAACTACTGAATTACTCGATGTTGCCTTCCCGCCAGATGATGGAAATCAGCTGCGCATTCTGCCAAGTTTAGATTCTGGTGCGCCGCAAATCCGTATTTCGCCACGTCCAGATGAGTTGGCGCGTATTGGGATGACCTCTCGGGAATTCGCAACTACGATAGATGTGTTTAATGATGGAATTTCCATCGCTGATGTGCCGATAAATGGTGATTTAGTGGATTTGGTACTTACAGGTTCAGAGGCTGGGGATTTAAGCCTTGAGGGCCTCGGGGCACTTCCGATCACCACTCGTGGCGGTCTCATTCTAAGAGCTGATAATATAGCCGACATTGATATTGTCAGTGCGGCCCAATCTATCAGGCGGCTGGATGGTAAACAGGCACTCACAGTGCGTATCCGTCCACAAGAGGATTTACCACTTGAAGCCGCTATTGCCAAAATTAATGAAGATGTATTGCCACAGATTGCTGATATCGCTGAAAAGAACAATGTCTCAATTGCTGTGCGTGGTGCGGCAAGCGCTCTGGAAGAAACATGGTCAGCTATGCAGGCGAATGTGCTAACAGCTATTAGTGTTATCTTTTTGTTGATGGTGGTTTTGCTCCGTTCATTCATTCTGCCGATTATTATCTTGCTAGCGATACCTGTGGCAGCTGCAGGGGGCATTTTAGGGCTGTTTATCATTAACCTTTATATAAGACAGCCTTTGGACATGCTGACGATGCTTGGTTTCGTCATTTTGACAGGGATTGTTGTGAATAATGCCATTTTAATGGTGGAGCAAACCAGCCTTCAGGTACGTGAAGATAATATGGATGTTGCAGATGCCATCATAGAGGCCACACGCAACAGGATTAGACCAATCTTCATGTCAACATTGACCTCGCTATTTGGTCTCGTGCCACTTGTTGTATTTCCAGGAGCAGGCTCAGAATTATATCGCGGAATAGGTACGGTTGTATTTGGCGGATTAGCCTTATCAACTGTTGCCACGTTATTTATTGTCCCGCCGCTTCTATCAATCGCACGTGGCGCTGTTGTTCGTTCAAGTAAAACACAAATTGTGACTTAAATGCCAAGTAGCGCAAATCGTGTGAAATGCAGATTTTGACGTACATATCTGGTTGCGCAGCTGGTTTGAAACCTGAGTTGTGCACCAGAAGTCTGCTGGTCCCGCCTAACAAATGCAAAATGTGATTTAGTGTTCTCTTATTGGGAATTAGATAAATGCAAAGTATGTAATTAAGATTAGTGGCCAGTGCTTGAGTGGAATAAGACTTGCAATTTAAAGACGAGAGAGTCTCTAGGATTGTTTTTCGCCTGTTTTTAAATAGTCAGATAGACATTCCTTCAGAAAATCTATGAATAGGCGTGCTTTTTGCGGCTGTAATCTGCGTGAATGTGTTAATGCATAAATAGTGGCGTTCATTTCGGTCTCAATACCCGGGCACACTTGTTGCAGCACACCTGTGCTGATATAGTGTCGGCAATATAATTCTGGCAACAATGCTACGCCGCCACCTCGTAATATCATTTCTCGCAAAATCAGCGGGTC
>WTHY01000010.1:16406-35844 GCA_011522945.1 Alphaproteobacteria bacterium | reverse complement strand
GTGCTGGGTTGCAGGATGGTGATCAGCTGTATTTTCTGCATAGCTATCATATGCGTTTGCAGAAGAGTGCAACAGGTTCTGATAGTGCAATTGCATTCACAAATTATGGTGAGGATGTAACAGCTATGGTCGCACGAGATAATATTTGTGGTATGCAGTTTCACCCTGAGAAAAGCCAGCGTCTTGGGCAGCAATGTCTCAGGAATTTTCTATCTTGGCGCCCATAATGGTTTTGGTATTGTAGTAGACACAGCCCTATATGCTTTTGGTAGTGCATATTATGTCTGAAAGCAGATTGAGAAGACACAGATATGAATGCAAAAATTTCAGAGTCTCAAAATGAGCGCAAACCGCTTGTCACTGTGGAAACCGCGGCTGAATTAACAGCAAATGATTTAAGTGAATTATGTGATGCAACAGAAGAAGCTATTGCTGCTGGCGGTGGCTTCGGTTGGCTTGCGCCCCCGCCACGATCTGTTTTGGAAGATTATTGGCGTGGTGTTTTATTAATACCAGAACGTAATCTGATTATTGGCGCGCTGGATAAGGTGATTGCCGGCAGCTGTCAGATTGTAAAACCGCCTCGTAATAATGAAGCGCAAGGTAAAAGCTGTCAGTTAACGACATTTTTTCTTGCGCCGTGGGCGCGTGGATATGGCTTGGCTGACAGGCTTGTATCTGAAGCAGAGGCTGTAGCCAGGTCTCTTGGTTTTGATGTGATTAATCTTGATGTGCGGGCAACACAGGATCGTGCTATTCAATCTTTTGAAAATCGTGGATTTATTCGTTTTGGAGAGCATCCGCATTATGCGCTTGTAGATGGAACGTATATTCCTGGTTATTATTTCACCAAGCAGTTACTAAAATAGCCTAAATTTCATAACGCGCAGCAGCCAATTATTTTTCAGGACAGGTCTATGCACATTTATCCGGCAATTGATTTAAAACAGGGACAGGGTGTTCGCCTGCTTTATGGTGATTTTGACAAGATGACTGTTTATGCACCTGACCCGGCAGCGCAAGCAGTAACATTTCTAGAGGCTGGCTGCTCATGGGTACATGTGGTCGATCTGGATGGAGCGCTTGAAGGAGAAACTGGCAATCGAGCCGCCGTGAAAGCTATCCTTGAAACAGGCGCGCAAATTCAATTAGGCGGTGGTATCCGCTCACTTGCGGCAATTGAAGGTTGGCTTGAGGCTGGTGTGAAACGCGTCATTTTAGGCACGGCAGCATTAAAGGATCCGGCATTAGTAAAAACCGCGGCTAAGTTATTCCCAGGCCAGATTGTTGTGGGGGCCGATGCGCGTGATGGGCGTATTGCGGCAGAAGGCTGGATTGAAACAAGTGATGTGCCTGTATTGGATCTTGTGAAACAATTTGAAGATTGCGGTGTTGCAGCCGTGGTCTTTACAGATATTAGCCGAGATGGTGCCTTAACTGGCGTAAATGCAGAGGCAACCGCAGCATTGGCAGCAGCCGTATCTATACCTATTATTGCTTCAGGCGGCGTAAAGGATATTGCTGATATCGAAGCTTGCGCCGCACAGGCTCATACCGGTATTGATGGTGTTATTACTGGTAGAGCCATTTATGATGGCCGACTTGATTTGAAAGAGGCAATTGCAGTGGCGGAGCGTCTGGCATGTTAAGTGCACGTGTTATCCCTTGTCTGGACGTACATGGTGGACGTGTCGTTAAAGGTGTCAATTTTGTGAATCTAGTAGATGCTGGTGACCCTGTTGAGCAGGCAAAAATTTACGATGCTGCTGGTGCAGACGAACTGACATTTTTAGATATTGGTGCCAGCCATGAAGGTCGTGAGACTATCTATGATGTAATTGCCAGGACAGCGGATGTTTGTTTTATGCCTCTTACCGTTGGCGGCGGCGTGCGGGAGGTTGAAGATTTCCGCAAAATGCTCTTATCCGGTGCTGATAAGGTATCGGTAAATTCATCAGCTGTATCCAATCCTGATTTATTGTCCCGTGCTGCTGATAGATTTGGCTCACAATGTGTTGTTTTGGCGATTGATGCGAAATTAAATGAAGATGGCATGTTTGAGGTTTTTACGCATGGCGGGCGCACACCCACAGGCATTGATGCTGTAAAATGGGCAGAAAAGGCAGCTGAGCTTGGCGCTGGTGAAATTCTGCTAACATCTATGGATGGTGATGGTACCAAAAATGGATATGACTTGCCCTTGACCCGGGCTATTTCAGATGCTGTCTCTATCCCGGTTGTTGCGTCTGGTGGGGCTGGCAAAGTTGAAGATTTCGCAGAGGCAATTATTGAGGGCCATGCATCTGCAGTTTTGGCGGCCTCTGTATTTCATTTTGGACAGATAACATTAGATGCTGCAAAATCAGCTATGGAAGCAGCTGGTATTCCAGTCCGACGTAATATTAACTAAGTCTCATCACCATAAACTGTGATAAACAGGCAGGTCTTATGACAGTATCAGAACAAACAACAGCAGATATTCTCGACAAGCTTTATGAAGTGATTCAAAAGCGCAAGGGTGAAGATCCAGAGACAAGCTATACAGCTAGTTTGTTAGCGAAAGCCCCTGAAAAGCCAGTGCGCAAATTATCTGAAGAAACTACAGAATTGCTTATTGAGGCTATTCGGGCTGACAAGGATGCTATGGTGCAGGAATCAGCTGATTTATTGTATCACCTTCTCGTTGTCTGGGCGGCTGCTGATATTGATGCGCGTGCGGTTTGGTCTGTATTAAAAGAACGGCAGGCGCAATCTGGTTTAGAAGAAAAAGCGAGTCGCAGCGAAGGCTAGACGATACAGGCAGGAGACATAGACAATGTATGATGATACCAATATATTTGCAAAAATCCTTCGCGGCGAAATTCCCTGTCAGAAGGTTGATGAATGTGATCATACATTAAGTTTCAACGATATTAGCCCGCAAGCCCCTACACATATTCTCGTGATTCCAAAAGGCTCTTATGTAGATATGGCTGATTTTGCTGCAAACGGTTCAGCTGAAGAACAGGCCGCTTTTCTTGCTGCTATTGGGCGCGTCGCAGAACAGGCGGGATTGGCAGAGGGTGGCTATCGTATCATCTCCAACATTGGCAAAAACGGCCATCAAGAAGTGCCACATTTACATATGCATATTTTAGGCGGTGAGCCAATCGGCCCTATGCGCGCACGCTAAAGACAGGCTTTTCTTCACAAAATCTTAATCTGTGATCAGCTAGTCTCGTTTTGTCTAAAACGGGAATAGTTAATGCATGCAAACCTACACACGATAGCCTTTCGTGGTGTTGAAACCATCAATGTGTCTGTTCAAATCCATTTAGCGAATGGCCTGCCAGCAATGCGTATTGTCGGTCTTGCTGATAAGGCTGTTGCAGAATCGCGCGAACGTGTTCGTGCTGCATTAGCCTCTATCGGTTTGTCATTGCCTCCGAAACGTATAGCCGTCAATCTTTCGCCTGCTGATCTCATCAAAGAGGGTGCGCATTATGATCTGCCAATCGCCCTATCTCTATTGGTCGCTATGGGCGCGATCCCGGACGATATATTAGATGATGCTTTGATTGTTGGTGAGCTCTCTCTGGATGGTCATATATTGCCTGTCGCAGGAACATTGCTTGCCGCTATGACTGCCGCTAGCAGACAACTTCGCTTAATTTGCCCAGCAGCTAACGGGGCCGAAGCAGCCTGGGCCGGAGATGTTGAAATTATTGCAGCCCCAACCTTAAATAGCCTGCTTAATCATCTGCGTGGTGATCAGTATTTGCCAGCACCAGTTGCTGATAGATCTGCCAGTGAAGCCACAGTGCAAAACCACAAGGATATGTCTGATATTAAAGGTCAGGAAATGGCAAAGCGTGCTCTTGAGATAGCAGCTGCCGGAGGACATCACATTTTAATGATTGGTCCACCTGGCGCTGGAAAATCGATGCTGGCTGCACGACTCCCAGGGCTTTTGCCGCCACTTAGCCCATCTGAGGCACTTGGCGTTACGATGATACATTCTATCGCCGGGGGCCTGCCTGAGTCTGGCCTTGTGATGACGCGCCCTTTTCGAGATCCACATCATTCTGCATCAACAGCTGCTTTGGTAGGTGGCGGTATGAAGGTTCGGCCAGGCGAAATATCCCTGGCTCATAATGGTGTGCTATTTCTGGATGAGCTGCCAGAATTTAGTCCAGCGGTTCTTGATGGGCTGCGTCAGCCGTTGGAAACAGGTGAGATTGTGATTGCTAGAGCACAAGCACATATTCGGTATCCAGCACAGTTTCAACTTATTGCAGCCATGAATCCCTGCCGTTGTGGCTATCCGAGCGATCCTGCACGTAATTGTGGCAGGCGTGTTTCAGATTGTCTGAAGGGTTATATTTCACGCATATCTGGCCCAATGTTGGACAGGTTTGATATGATTCTAGACGTGGCAGAACTGGACCCAGACACGTTGCTGACACCTGCTTTAGGCGAGACCAGTCAGGTAATTGCTACACGTATAAAATATGCACGCGATAGGATGTCTGTGCGTGGGCAGGATATCAATGTGCGCCTATCTGCTGAGATGCTGGATAATCTTGAAATATCTAAATCAGCACTAGAGCTAGTCAAACAAACCTTACGGCAAAGTCTGCTCTCTGTCAGAGGGTATCACAAGATGCTACGTGTTGCCCGTACGATTGCAGATTTAGCAGACTCAGAAGAAATCTCAGAGCTGCATATGGCAGAGGCACTTCATTACCGACAAAGAGACTTACTAGCATGAGGCATTATGCTTGTTGCAAGGACATCTCATATGCATTTGGGAAAAGTTTTACCTGCAAATGCCAAATTTAGATAAAATATCAGAGTTGCCTATACCAAGTGTGCTGCATTACCGGGACAAAGAACTACTGGGACAGAGAATTACCGGGACAGAGAATTACTGGCATGAGAGGCCAGACGCGCTTCAATAGCATCCCATGTTAGGCCAGCAATATTCACACCTGTAAACCGCTCCATTTCACGAATGCCGGTTGGTGAGGTAACATTGATTTCCGTCAACACGTCGCCAATCACATCTATCCCCACAAATAAAAGGCCACGTTCACGTAATACTGGCCCTATCCGTGCACATATCTCCTTATCTCTTTGTGTAAGGTCAACAGCCTCAGCACGCCCGCCGACATGCAAATTTGACCTTGCCTCACCATCAGCAGGAATGCGGTTAATTGCGCCCACAGGCTCACCATCGACTAAAATAATGCGCTTATCACCATTACGGACGGCTGGCTCGAACCTTTGTATCATTAAAGGCTCTCTATTCATCGCAAAGAACATCTCAAGTAGGCTGTTCAAATTCTGATCATTTGGCGTGATTCTAAACACACCTGCCCCGCCATTGCCAAAAAGTGGTTTTACAATGATATCCTGATGTGTTTTTCGAAACGCATGTATTTCCTCAGGATCACGACTAATCAATGTCTTAGGCATTAAATCTGCGAAATCTGTTACAAGCAGTTTTTCAGGTGCGTTTCGTACTTCTGCCGGATTATTTACAACCAAGGTTGAGGCTGGCAATTGTTCCAATAAATGTGTTGCTGTGATGTAGGACATATCAAAGGGCGGATCCTGACGCATCAGAATAACATCCATATCTGTCAGTTTCACACGGCTTTGTTCTATAAATTGTACGTGATCACCAATCCTATCTGACAGGTCTACATATGCGCCGCGTGCCCATAAAATACCATGGTCCCAGCTAAGCTTATCTGGCCCATAGACAAATAGGCTGTAGCCACGTCTCTGCGCCTCAAGCGCAAGTGCAAAGCTAGTATCACCTGTAATATCAATATCAGCTATCGGATCCATTTGGATCGCAACAGCAAGCGGCTTTGTCTGTTTAGTCACGCGTATCTCTGCTTAGCACCGTATAATCGACGACTTTCTTGGCATATCGTAGGCCGCGTGCATGTGTAATAACCTTTTCACGTTCGTCATCAGAGCGTGCAATGCCAGAGAGATATACGGTCCCATTCACCACATCAATCGTGTAGTTTAGCGATGAGACATCACCATCTGTAATAAGTTTGGCGCGCAACTCAGCTGCAGCTGCCAAATCTTTTGCAATATCTTTAATGCCTTTACTTTCAGCAACAGATACTTCGTTAATAACTTCTCTGACACCATTCACTTCCCAGGCCAGCTGTGTCGCAAGCAGCTTCTTCTCAAAAGTTTCGATATTGCCGGTTAATAAAACAGAGCCATCATTCACCGAAATTGAAACGGCTTCGAAAAGATCAACATCTTTTTGTAAATATAAATCAGCTGTTTTGGTCTTTATAACCGTGTCGCTGACCGCTGTTGAAAAGCCTTTTTCCGTGGATGAGGCTGCTATTGCTGCTGTACTCACCCCTACAAGTGCGCCGGCACATCCATTTAACCCAAAGGCCGCAATGATGAGAAGATTAAGAGAAATAAAGAGGTGTTTGTAGGGCATATCTCACCTTTTCGGCGTTATGATTTTCAGACTTAGCCACGTTTTTTTATTGGAAAAACGCAGCGTTGCAAATTCTGTTACTCAAAATGCCACGAAGTGTTTTCAAGCGCAACATTCCTGTATCTTTTCAATCTGCCAAAACCTGTCCAACTAAAAATATCAAAGCGAAGGCATATCATATCTGATGCTGGTTCTAAATGCTGCAAATTTGAAAATATGTAGTGTGTCGCCCGATATAGGCGGTTTTGTGATGCTGGCGAGGGCAAAATTTGTGAAATTTCAGACTGCTTGCGACGATATTTCACTTCTACAAATAAAATGGTGTTACCGCGCCTGCAGATAAGATCAATTTCGCCAAAAGGTGTTTTTTTCCGTCGAAATAGGATCCGCCACCCCTGAGCACGCAGATAGAGCAAGGATATAAATTCCGCCAAACGGCCTAATTGATCAGCTAAACGTCTTTTTCGGTAGGTATATGTAGCTCGTTTCATATGAAAGCCTTATGGATCGATGGGATTCGATTATAGACTTCGCCTGTACCGACTTATGTGCGATTTAAAATCTCTTTTAACTGGGCTCTTGTTAAAATTTTGCGTCTGTTTTTGTTTGTGTTTTATTTCGGCTTTTGCCCTGAATTTTGCCCAAATTATCACCTAATTTATTACCCAGTTTTTTGTCTAGCTTACTGCCCCAATTTTTGTAGAGATAGTGCTTGCTGATAAATGCGTTTGCGACTCTGGCCAGTGATCGCCGCGACTTCTTGGACAGCAGCCTTTAAAGATTGTCTGGATAAAGCCTCTAGCAATAAGGCTTCGATAGTCTCGGTGCTTGCTGCCTCTGCATTTTCATCTGGCCCGGCTATCAATAATACGATCTCACCTTTTGGCGGCCCAGATGCTGCAAATTCAGCTGCAAGCGCTGATAGAGGTGCGCGCTTTATTTCCTCATGCAGCTTTGTGAGTTCACGTGTGATAACGGCTAATCTATCACCGTAAATTTCGAGCATTAATTGTAATGTAGCTGGCAGACGTTTGGCTGATTCAAACCAGATTTGCGTCATCTCCAATTGCACGCTAGCTGAGATAGCACGGCGCGCGGCGCCTGTCGCAGATGGCACAAATCCTTGAAAGGTAAATCGGTCGCTTGGTAGGCCAGCCAAGGATAGACCAACAATCGGAGCAGATGGCCCTGGAATGGCTGTTACAGCAATACCGGCTTCATGACAGGCGGCCACAAGTTTAAATCCCGGATCTGAAATTAAAGGTGTGCCTGCATCGCTGACAAGTGCAACAGATTTGCCAGTCTGCATGGCCTCGATGAGGACAGGCCGCATCTTTGGTCCATTATGATCATGATAAGGCAGTAATTTTGCAGAAACAGAAAGCTGGCACAGGGAAATCAGTTTGCGCGTGGTTCTTGTATCTTCACATGCAATGATATCTGCAGCTTCTAGTGTTTTTGCTGCACGCAGGCTTAGATCATCCAAATGACCAATGGGAGTTGCAACTAGGCTAAGCATGACCGTTTTTCTGCCATTATGTTTTGTTTGTTGTAACAGTATCGTAGCTCGGATGTAATATGAATTGAAATCTGTGGCTTTTTAGGCTGATATCAAAATGCGCAGTTCAGCGGATAGGAGATGACGGTGCAAATAGCTTATAAACTACGCGCAAAAATTCTTTGGCTTGGCCTTGTTATCTGGCTAGCTGCTTGTGCTGCACCGCCAACGACACCATTGCCAGTTGAAGTTGGGCGCGCGCGCAGTGGTGAAGCCATCGCACCGATAAAGACCGATATAGATGACACAGCAGATACGCCCGTACTATCTGTACCTGCAGGCGATATTAAAACAACAGATTCTGATCTGTCTTCTGGCACTGAGGCGCTATCAGAGACATCAGATAGCGTCGTTGCGCAGACATTACCTGCCCAAACCTCTCAAGATACAATGGTTGAGGAGACAGATAGTCAGGCTGCAGCCACGCCATCCCCAGATCCAGAAGATCCATCTGAGCAAACTCTGCCGGCAGCGGATAAACAGCCGACGAAATTGGAAAGTGATATTGCTGCAATGGTTGATGCCAAATCAGATGCACAAACATCAGATATGTCATCCTTAGCTGCGCCGTCTACCGCACTAGATATGGGGGTGCTTGGTGATGATGCAGATACAACACAAGGCACAGGCGCGCTATCTTCTGATAAATTGCTTGGCAAGGAAGCCTTAGATGCTGCTTTTTCACTGTTAGCCTCAAGAGCTGTGAAAAATGTTGAAACAGCTGACCTAGTACCACCACGAATGGAGGGAGAGTTTCGCGTTGGTGTCATGTTACCCTTCAGCGGACCCTATGCCGCCTTGGGGGCAGATATAGCAAATGGCGCAGAATTAGCCTTATTCCAGCTTAAGCTGCCACTTCTAAACTTGATCTATATTGATACAGGAGCCGGAGATAAAGCCCGCGATGCTGTAGCCATTGCCAGAGATGCAGATTTAGATCTGATCATTGGCCCGCTTTTCAGCGACTCTATTGAGATTGTGCAACCTCTCTTGTCAGAGTTAGCTATTCCGGCATTAACACTTACAAATAACAGAGATATGGCTCTGCCAAATAGCTGGGTCTTGGGATATATACCGGAGCAACAAATAGATCTGTTGCTGTCACAATCTATTGAGGCAGGTAATTCCAAGATTGCGATCTTGGCATCAGATGATTTATTCGGACAACGCATAGTGCAACATAGTATGACACGGATGCGCGATTTTGGTCTTCAGCCCGCAGATCTTATGATCCTAGGCGCTGACAGGCTAGTTGAGGAGACAAATTTGCGAGAGGCGATCAAGCAGTTTGCAAGATACCAAAAATCAGATGAAGATGACTCAACAACATTGCCACCAGCACCTTATGACAGTTTGATTTTGGCAGGTTTGCCGAGCTTTTTGCTGCGGGTGGCACCTGTTCTTGACTATTATGATTTAGGGCCAGATCGTGTGGATTATCTCGGCACAGATTTGTGGAACAGGCCAGATCTACTCACCGAACCAAGTTTGCAAGATTCCTATATTGCCATCCCCCAACAGCCAGATGATACAGCCTTTCGGACCTTATGGTCTCAGGTTTTTGAATTTGAGCCATCAAATTTTGCTAAATTAGGCTTTGATGTCTTGGCGGTTGCTGGCGCGCTTCACCCCTATATTGATAGTCCTGAAGCCTGGCCAAAATATCTGGCGCGCAAACAGGGATTCTCGGGATTTACAGGAAGTTTCAGATTATTGCCAGATGGTACAAATACCAGACAATTTCAGGTAAAGCAGCTTGTGGATTATGAGCTGCAGGACAGCCATATAGACCGTTAATCTGAAGTCTGTATTTTAGGCGCCTGCTGTTGGCGGACTAAATTTTGGCCAGTATCTATAATTTGGCCAGTATCTATAATTTGGTCAGTATCTAAAATTTGGCCTAAAATATAATCTAGGCGTTGGCGCCCCTCTAATGTGGCAATCAAGCTACCACCCTTTTGGGTTAGCCAGTCTTCTGAAATAAATCGGTCCACCCATGCTTCATCAAGTCTAATTGAAGATTTTGATAATCGTGATAAGGAGACACCCTCTGCCAGCCTTAGGCCCATCATGAGGATTTCTTCCCCATGGCTTTGCAGAGTCTCTATTTCTATTGTTTCGAAGCCGTGATTTTGGGAGCCTACCTGATCAAGCCACCCTCCTGGGCTACGCCTAGTTGCCCCCTGCCATCTGCCGCCAGATTGTAAGTTAAAGCGTGCATGTGCCCCTGGCCCGATGGCCAGCCAATCTTCAGCCCGCCAATATAGCAAATTATGCTGACATTCAGAACCAGCTTTCGCGTAATTTGATATTTCATATCCATTTAGCCCAGCATCTGCCATGGCCTGTTCTGTCGCGCTGTAGAAATCTGCCATATGATCGGCATTGACCCGCATTGTCTCACCATTACGCGCCCGCGTATAGAAGACTGTCCCAGGCTCAATCGTCAATTGATAGGCAGATAAATGGGCTAGCCCCTCAGATTGCAGCCTGTGTAAATCAGACATCCAGCTAGTAATGGTTTGATCAGGCATGCCGTAAATCATATCTGCGGAGACTTTTGGAAATAATCTCTTGGCAATTTGCAGGGCATGAAGTGCCTCATCAGCACTATGTTCACGCCCTAGAAAGGAGAGATGATCTTTATTTAGTGATTGTATGCCAAGAGATAGTCGATTTATACCTGCGGCCCAAAACCCAGCAAGCTTATCTGTTTCAACAGAGGTCGGGTTGGCTTCAGCAGTGATCTCAATAGTATCAGAAAAGTCAAAAAGATGCTCAGCGCGATCACAGATGGCGCCGATTAAATCTGGTGGCATTAATGAGGGTGTGCCACCGCCAAAAAAGATAGATTGTAATTTTGGTCTTCCTGTCAGATCCAGAGGTGTTTGTGCTTGATACTGGTCTAAAATCCAGTCCAATTCTTTCAGGTAGGCAGATTGCCACGCCGCGTTATCAATTTCTTTGCTGACATGTGAATTAAAATCACAATATGGGCATTTTGCGCGGCAAAAAGGCCAATGCACATATAAGCCTAATCGAGGCTGTTTTGCTAGCTTAAGCATGCAGCCAATAACTGACGAAACGCATCAGCCCTATGGCTCATTGCATGTTTGGCATCAGGATCCATCTCACCAAAGGTAATATCATGTCCTGTTGGTATAAAAATCGGGTCATAGCCAAAGCCACGATCACCACGCGCTGGCCAGCAAATCGTTCCTGACACTTGCCCTTCAAATGTCTCTATATGACCATCAGGCCAGCATAAGGATAGAGCGCAGATAAATTTCGCGTCTCTATCATATTGACCTGTCATTAACAGAGCATCTGCTACACGCCGCATGGCAGCATCAAAATCCTTATCAGGGCCAGCCCATCTTGCTGAATAAATACCAGGTGCGCCACCCAGAGCTGATACAGATAAGCCACTATCATCAGACAAGGCAGGTTTGCCAGAGGCAAGCGCAGCTGCTTTTGCTTTCAGCTCAGCATTTTCACGATAGGTGCTGCCAGTTTCTTCAGGTTCTGGAAGACCAAGATCGCCAGCAGATATCACCTTATACCCAAGCGGCTCAACAAGGGCAGCAATCTCCACAAGCTTGCCTTTATTGTGACTGGCTAATACCAGTTCTGTCTCAGTCAACCGACGTGCCATGATATTATGCTGGCCTTTCTGCACGACTTGCCTCTAGCTGCAGAGCAAATAGATCACGGCATCCCAGCTCTGCCAAGTCAAGCAGGCTGTTTAATTCAGTCCGGCTGAAAGGTTTTTCCTCAGCTGTGCCTTGCACTTCAACAAGACCGCCTGAACTGGTGAGGATAAAATTTGCATCTGTGCCAGCTTGACTATCTTCATCATAATCAAGATCAAGCACTGGCTTAGCCTCATAAATTCCGCAGCTAATAGCAGCGACCTGATCTATTAGGGCCTGACGTTTGATCAAGCCTGTCAACAATAGATGATCAATAGCCAGCGATAAAGCAACCCAGGCGCCAGTGATGGAAGCTGTTCTGGTACCGCCATCCGCTTGAATAACATCACAATCAATTTTGATTTGCCGCTCGCCAAGCGCCTCTAAATCAGTCACAGCACGTAAAGACCGGCCTATCAGACGCTGAATTTCCAGCGTTCTGCCAGATTGTTTGCCTTTAGCTGCTTCGCGGTCCATGCGGCTATGTGTGGCACGTGGCAACATCCCATATTCAGCTGTTACCCATCCTTTACCAGTATTGCGTAAGAAAGGCGGCACACGCTCATCAACAGAGGCTGTGCATAATACACGAGTCTCACCAAAATGAATAAGGCATGACCCTTCTGCATATTTTGTTGGGAAAGGTTCAATTGATACGGCACGCATCTGATCTGGCTGACGGCCAGACGGGCGCTGAAATTCGGAATTGGTGACCATAAATGTACAAACCCTTTTTGTATTTGGCGTAACTATGCGGCAGCATATAGTGCCAAAATAGATTTGTAATTATGCAAGGTAAAGTCATTAGACAAATTATAGGCATTGCATTGCAGCATATGTCTGCCCAATTATAGGATTATGAATACAGATATTTGGACAGATTTAGCGCCACGCTCGCAAACGATTTTTCAACAGATCGTGCAAAATTACCTTGATACAGGACAGCCTGTCGGGTCAAAGACACTTGTTGAATCTGTTGGCCTAGATATGTCATCTGCGACGGTGCGCGCTATTATGGTTGAGCTTGAGCAAGCTGGGCTGTTATTTGCACCGCATATTTCCTCTGGCAGGCTGCCGACACATGCTGGCTTGCGTCTTTTTGTAGATGGGCTGATGGGCATAGGGGGGCAACTTAGCTCTGCTGAGCAAGCCTCAATTGATGGGGCGGCAAAGGCAAATGGCCTTAGCGTTAATCAAGCTATGGATAAGGCAAGCCAGGCTTTATCTGGTTTATCGAAATGTGCGTCACTTGTTGTCTCTCAGCCTGAAGATTTTGCTGTACAACATATCGAATTTGTCCCTGTTCAAGATAGAAAATTGCTGGTGATTCTGGTCTTCTCAAATGGACAGGTCGAAAACCGCTTAATTGATGTGCCGGCAGGTCTGACATCACATACGCTTGTCTCAGCAGGCAATTATCTCAGCCATCTCTATCGCGACCAGACGATTGGGCAAATCACCCAGCATGTATCTCAGGATATTGATAGGCTGCGTGCTGAGCTGGGTGAGCGAGCAGCAGCGCTTGTCAAAAGTGGTCTGGCAGCCTGGTCAGATGGTGAGGGCGCTGCTGAAGCCTCTCTTATCATTCATGGTCAAAGTCATTTATTAAGCGATATCGATCTTGGGGCAGATTTAGATGATGTTCGTGCTTTGTTTGATGTTATTGAGTTGCGCCGGCATATGCAGACTCTATTAGGATCAATCTCAGGGGCTGATGGGTTGCAAATTTTCATCGGCTCAGAACATCCCCTATTCCAACGCACAGGCCACTCAATGGTGATAGCCCCCTATTCTGATAGTCAAAATAAGATTGTAGGTGCTGTTGGTGTTATTGGGCCGCGCCATATGAATTATGCTAAAATTATTCCTATGGTAGATTATACCAGCCAAGCGGTTCAGCGCCTGCTGGATTAGGCAAAACCTAAATAATTTACATAAAAATTGCACTTGCCCCTTGGCATAGAGGCTTTGAGCGCCCACATGACCCTCATTATTGGAATAAAGGTCATACTATGATGAGTGGCGAAAACGAAAATACAGGCGATATGTCTAACGATGCGGCATCTGAAGAGCAGATGCAGCCAGAGGCAAAAACTACGACAGCTCCGGATGCTGATAATTCGGCGGAAGCTAGTTCTGAGGCAGATGATGCAGCCGGTGCCGATACAGATATTGATACAGATATTGATACAGGCGCAGCAGACGGTGATGTAGAGCTTGATCCCCTCGAAGCGGCACTTGCAGAACGTGATGCGCTAAAGGATCAAACCTTGCGGGCCCTCGCTGATGTTGAAAATATGCGCCGCCGGACAGAGCGTGAGCTGCAGAATGCACGAAAATACGGCCATCTGTCTTTTGCACGTGATTTGCTGACATCTATAGATAATCTCTCACAGGCTGTGTCTATGGCCCCTCAAGACAGAGATGATCTTGATGATGGGCTCAAAAACCTCTTAATCGGTGTTGAGATGATTCATAGTGAAATCCGCGCTACCCTAGAGCGTCATCACATCACTCAGATTAATCCTGAGGGTGAGAAATTTGATTATAACTTGCATCAGGCAATGTTTGAGGTGCCCACAAATGAGGTAGAGCCAGGTCAGGTCGTGCAAGTCGCTCAACCAGGCTATCAGTTGCATGACAGGTTATTGCGGCCTGCTATGGTTGGCGTTTCAAAAGCAGCAGATACAAGCGAGTAGTATAAGAGAAAAGGCATATAAGACGCCAACATCTTGTATTGAGATAAAGGCTTCTTATATGTGCGGTACATAACAATTTTTTATAAGGATTTATGTTTGTAAGACTGACATCACAAAAATGGCGATGTTCAGATACCAGATAGGCCTTATCAGGTCATTTAGGCAGGCATAATAGACTAAACCAAGGCAAGAGAAGGAAGACAGCCATGGGCCGTGTTATTGGAATTGATTTAGGCACAACAAATTCATGTGTTGCTGTAATGGATGGCAAAGAAGCGAAAGTCATCGAAAATGCAGAGGGTGCACGCACAACCCCATCAATGATAGCTTTTGCTGATGATGGTGAGCGTCTTGTTGGACAGCCGGCAAAGCGTCAGGCTGTTACAAACCCGGATAAGACGATCTTTGCTGTCAAGCGTCTGATCGGCCGCCGTGCAGATGATAGTGCTACAAAGAAATTCTCAGATCTGGTGCCCTATGAAGTGTCCAAAGCTGACAATGGTGATGCCTGGATTAGTGTTGATGATAAGCAATATTCGCCATCGGAAATGTCCAGCTTCACATTACGTAAGCTAAAAGAAGATGCAGAAGCATTCCTAGGCGAAACTGTCGACAAAGCTGTTATCACAGTTCCAGCCTATTTTAACGATGCACAGCGACAGGCAACAAAAGATGCTGGCAAAATTGCTGGGCTGGAAGTGCTGCGGATCATCAATGAGCCAACAGCTGCTGCTCTAGCTTATGGATTAGAGCGCAAAGAGTCTGGTGTTATCGCTGTTTTCGATCTTGGTGGTGGTACTTTTGATGTCTCTATTCTGGAAATTGGCGATGGTGTTTTTGAGGTAAAATCCACAAATGGTGACACATTCCTTGGTGGTGAAGATTTCGATCAGGCTATCATTGACTTCCTAGCTGATGAATTCAAATCTGAAAATGGCATCGATTTGCGTGGCGATCGTATGGCGTTGCAACGTTTGAAAGAGGCAGCTGAAAAGGCGAAGATTGAACTTTCAAGCGCAACACAGACAGATGTAAATCTGCCATTCATCACAGCAGATGCCTCTGGTCCAAAGCATCTAAATGTAAAGATGACACGTGCTAAGTTAGAATCTCTAGTAGATAGCCTTGTGCAGCGTAGCCTTGAGCCTTGTAAAAAGGCGCTGAAAGATGCTGGTCTATCTGCATCTGAGGTTGATGAGGTGATCTTGGTTGGCGGTATGACGCGCATGCCAAAGATTGTGGAAACAGTGGAAGCCTTCTTCGGTAAGGAACCGCATCGCGGCGTGAACCCTGATGAAGTTGTTGCGTCTGGCGCAGCGATTCAGGCCGGTGTTCTGACAGGTGATGTGAAAGATGTCCTATTATTGGATGTTACACCTCTGTCTCTTGGTATTGAGACTTTAGGCGGTGTATTCACACGTTTGATTGATCGCAATACAACAATTCCAACGAAGAAATCACAGGTCTTTTCAACAGCTGATGACAATCAATCTGCTGTCACAATCTCTGTTTATCAGGGTGAGCGTGAAATGGCGCGTGATAATAAGCAGCTTGGTCAGTTTAATCTTGAAGGCATCCCAGCCGCACCACGTGGTGTGCCACAAATTGAAGTCACATTCGATATTGATGCTAATGGCATTGTGAAAGTGAGCGCGAAAGATAAAGCGACTGGCAAAGAACAGGCTATTTCTATCAAAGCCTCGGGCGGTCTTGAGGATACAGATATTGAGCAGATGATCAAAGATGCTGAAGCTCATGCTGAAGAAGATAAGGAACGTCGCGAAAAGGTAGAAGCACGCAATCAGGCAGATGCGCTAGTACATGCTGCTGAGAAATCCATCTCAGATCTGGGTGATAAGGCTGATCCTGAAGCAAAGGCTGCTGTGGAATCCTCTGTTGCTGATCTTAAGACAGCTCTTGAGGGAGATGATGATGCCGATATTGCTGCTAAGACAGAAGCCTTGTCAGCAGCGATGATGAAGATGGGCGAGGCTGCCTATCAGGCTGAACAGGCTGCTGGCGGCGAAGCTGGTGAGGCTGGTGCGTCTGGCGCTACTGGCAATGATGATGTTGTTGACGCTGATTTTGAAGAAGTTAGCGCCGAGGATGATGAGAAGAAAAACGCTGGGTAAAAGCAGCATGGGTTAGTCGGCATCATGATATGGTGCCGACTACAAAACTTGTTTGTCGTTAGATATGCCAGGCTGGTAACAGTCTGGCTTTCTGGCTTCAAATAACTGGAATCGGCATAGAAACAGCCAGCAGAATGGTAAAATAGGTACAGGTTGGGATAGATGGCAAAGCGAGACTTTTATGATGTTTTGGGTGTCTCAAAAGATGCTGATGAAAAAGCCATCAAGTCAGCCTATCGCAAATTGGCTATGGCAAATCATCCTGACCGGAATCCTGATGATGAGGCAGCTGCCGAGCGATTTCGGGAAGCTTCAGAAGCTTATGAAGTCTTAAAAGATGATCAAAAGCGAGCTGCCTATGACCGAATGGGTCATGCAGCTTTTGAACAGGGTGCAGGCGGTGGATTTGGCGGCGGCGGTGCTGGCTTTGGCGGTTTTGGCGGCGGGTTTTCCGATATTTTCGATCAGATGTTCAGCGAGTTTTCGGGCCGTGGTGGCGGCGATCAAACGCGTCACGGGTCTGACATGCGCTATGATATGACCATTTCTTTAGAAGAGGCTTATCAAGGTGCACAAAAAGACATAAATGTAACTGTTGCTGGGTCATGTGATAGCTGCAAGGGGACAGGCGCTGCCTCTGGGAGCCGTCCTGTAAGCTGCTCAACTTGCGGTGGTATTGGTAAAGTGCGTGCTCAGCAGGGATTCTTTACGGTAGAGCGCGCATGTCCATCCTGTCAGGGTGCTGGCGAAACCATTTCAGATCCGTGCCGCTCATGCCATGGTCAGGGCCGCACACAAAAGAGCGAAGACTTATCTGTTAGTATTCCGGCCGGGGTTGATACAGGCACACGTATACGTCTGTCAGGCAAAGGAGAGGCTGGTTTGCGCGGCGCGCCGGCAGGTGATCTCTATATTTTTATCTCCATTCAGGATCATCCCATTTTTGAGAGAGATGCTACGACTATTTATGCATCAGTGCCTGTACCAATGACAGTGGCTGCATTAGGCGGCTCTATTGAAGTGCCTACACTGGGCGGCACGATGGCAAAGCTCAAAATTGAAAAAGGCACACAAAATGGCCGCCGGTTCCGCATGCGTGGCAAGGGTATGCCAGCCTTGCGTGGCAGTGGCCAAGGCGATCAAATTGTCGAAATTCAGGTTGAAACACCTACAAATCTGACAAGTGAGCAAGAAAAACTCTTGCAGAAATTTGCAGAGGCTGGTGATGCTAGTCCTCAAACAGCTAGTTTTGGAGAGCGTGTGAAACGCATGTTCGGCGGCTAAAGCTAGCCCCAGCAAGCATTTCGTGTTTAGACTGGACGCATCAATAGAAGAAATGGATGAGAGCTCATGTCAGAGCACAAAAATTTAAAAATTGGTTTAACAGGCGCTACAGGTCGCATGGGTCAGATGATTGCGTCTTTACTGCCACAGGCTGATGATTTAACGCTCGTTGCAGCAACAGATAGAGCTGAGAACCCAAAAATAGGTTCGCCGATTTCGCATGATCATGATGTTCTTATCACAGAAGATATCAAGATAGCTGTGCAAGCAGCTGATGTCATGATTGATTTTACCCAACCAGAAGCCACCTTAGCGCATATCGCAGCTGCGAGAGCTGCAGGCACAGCTATTGTCATCGGCACAACAGGCTTATCTGCATCAGATGAAGCGGCTTTGGCTGAGGCAGCTAAAGATATAGCTGTTGTTTATTGTGCAAATACCTCTGTTGGTGTGACATTGCTTGGCAAGGTTGTAGAAGAGGTTGCCCGTCAGCTTGGGGCCGATTGGGATATTGAAATTGTGGAAACCCATCATAATAAAAAGGTGGATGCGCCATCTGGTACAGCGCTTGCATTAGGCCATGCCGCAGCTGCTGGACGAGGTGTATCGCTAGATGATGTACGTGATAGCACACGTGATGGTATAACAGGGGCACGTAAAGCAGGTGACATTGGATTTGCTGTCATGCGTGGCGGTGATGTGGCTGGCGAACATTCTGTTATTTTTTACGGCCAGCAGGAACGTGTTGAGATAACGCATCGTGCGACAAGTCGTGTGATATTTGCAAAAGGCGCTTTGCGTGCGGCTCGGTTTGCAGCTGCGCAAAAGCCTGGTCTTTACACAATGCAAGATGTTTTGGATGGCTGATACAGCTCTGCTTTTTTAGCGGGCTTGCCCTTGTTGTCTGCGAAAGGCAGCATTCAGTGCTTCGGCAAGTTGAGGCTTTTCGATTGGTGGCAGAAAGCTGCCAATTTCAATATGTTTACCGTGCAATCTCAATACTAATTTATCCTGTCGACCGTCAGCTGTTGAAATGTCAGCCCGCAACCAAGGGCTATCAAAGCGTTCGGTCTTTTCACGTCCCCGCGCATCTATGCGTGTAAGACTTGTGCCATCCTCACGAATATCAAGCCGTTCTGAGACTTCACCCTCGCGGTAATTTCGCCGGAAAATATACCAGACAAACCCTATCTCAACGCCCATAAATCCAATAACAGGCCAAGCGCCAAGGATAAAAAACAAAAGGCTGATAGCAAAAGACAGGCACAAGATAGACAACATTAATAGTCGAAAACCGCGTGGACCTAGGGAACGATATGGCCATAACGTTATGGTGATACGCTCCCCACCATTGGCTCGTGGCTGTTGAAACCAGTAAGGTGTTTGCATTCCAAAGTTGCTCCGCTACAATCAATCCTCATCTGAAAGGGCCTGTTCAGATGGTCTGCCCTTTGACGATATAGCGCGCAAAATGACAAAAACGACAGAGAAAATGGTCTGAATACCGCCTAAAATGGACAGCAGCAAAGGCGTCGGCAATGACAGCGGTAAAATGCCGGCAAAAATATCAGTGACGGGGCTTGGAAAAACCCAGAAAAAACCCAGAAAAA
>WTHY01000010.1:0-16306 GCA_011522945.1 Alphaproteobacteria bacterium | reverse complement strand
AGAAAATTGCCAGAGAAAAACTATAGAAAAATGACAAAGCGCACAAAGATAACATCACGAAAAATGAAACTGTCTGATATGGCAGAGGCGTTTGAAATTCTGGCAGAGGCTGAACCTAACCCCCGCACGGAGCTCAATTTTATAAATCCCTATACTTTGCTAGTCGCCGTGGCTTTATCTGCCCAAGCTACAGATGTGGGCGTAAACAAAGCGACAGGCCCTCTTTTCAAGCTGGTTGATACACCAGAAAAAATGGTAGCGCTCGGGCTAGAGGGCATTAAATCCTATATCAAAACAATTGGGCTTTATAACACCAAGGCACAGAATGTCCTGGCATTATCTCAAATTTTGATTGATGCGCATAATAGCCAGGTTCCAGAGGATCGGGCTGCGTTAGAAGCCCTGCCAGGTGTTGGCCGCAAGACAGCTAATGTTGTGCTAAATGAGGCATTTGGCCACCCCACAATTGCTGTAGATACACATATATTTCGTGTTGGAAACCGCACGGCCATGGCGCCAGGTGCAACACCTGATGCTGTGGAAGCCGAGCTGAACAGGCGTGTGCCTGATAAGTTCAAATTAGGAGCGCATCACTGGCTCATTTTACATGGGCGCTATGTCTGCAAGGCGCGCAAGCCTGATTGTGGTATTTGCAAGATACAAAATCTATGCCTGTATAAAGACAAGACGCTCTAGAATATTTGCCGTCTTGCCAACTCTTCATAACATCGTTGTGAATCTAGCATCCCATTAAAGCGGCTAGGCCGGCCATGCCAGTCCGTTACGAAATAGGCTGTGCTGGTGCTGACATCATCGGCTGGATATAAAAAGAAATCTATAATACAACCGGCCGTTTTATACTGCCAAATTTGCATCTGTCCTTCTAGACGCACAAAATCTGCCTCACCTAATTCGCTTAGCAAGCCTTTATTGGTCAGACCGACAAGGCTTGCTGGTTGCAATATTGCAGGCGGTGGTGGTGGCACAGGTGTTTTCGGGATAGCGCGTACAGGCTCAGCTTTCGGGTTGGCTTTTGGCATTGGCCGCTTTGGCGCATCTGGTGTGGCAGCTAAAGCAGCAATTTCCAGCTCCTCTGTCTGTCTGGTTGGGCTCGTTTGGTCAGTGAGTAAAGATGTCTGTGAAAGCTTGCTATCCTCAAGAGATGTCAGCTGTTCAATTGTCTGTGTTATCTCAGAGGCGGTTTCTGTCAGCTCATTAGTATCAGTAGTTTTTTGCTGGCTTCCATCTTCTGTGTCAGCATCTATTATCAGGACGTCACCCTGGTCTGAAGCAACAGGGCTGGTTGATGTTGTCTCTTTTGATATAGGGGTAGCTGCAGCAAGGGCAGACGGATTGGTATCTGCTGTCTTATAGACCGTGTCATTTGCATCAGAGCTATCATCAGCTTGCATGGATGTGGTGTCATTTACCGTGCGTTCTGCGCTGTTTGCAACAATGTCATCTTGAGCTGATACATCTAGTGCAGTAGCACTGCTATCTGCGGCAACTGGGAGGGTTGCCACCTCCGCTGTCACGACTGGTTTTTCTACGTCACATCCTGCCAAAGCAAGAAGTGCTATCCCGGCAAGCAGGGCGGGCTTGGCTTTAGATTGCATCATAAGCAGCGAGAGCAGCAGCAGTTACAATATCATGGACGCTTGCCCCCATCTGTACGATCTGGAATGGGTGTGATGCCCCAAGCATCACTGGCCCGATAACAGATCCACCACCAAGTTGTTGCATAAGTGTATAGGCAATATTGGCAGAGTGTAGGCCAGGCATAATGAGGATGTTCGCAGGACCTGACAGGCGGCAGAATGGATAGCGTGATTTCATCAGCTCGTAATTGAGTGCAATATCAGCAGTCATTTCGCCATCATATTCAAAGTCGATATCCATACTATCAAGGATCTTTACAGCATCACGGACATATTGTGATGGCGCGCCGGCTGGATTGCCAAAATTAGAGAAAGATAGCAAGGCTACGCGCGGTGTATGCCCCATAGCACGTGCCTGAGCTGCAATAGCTTTGGTAATTTCTGCAAGCTTGTCGCCTTCCGGCCGCTCATAAATAGAGGCATCACCAAGGAACACGGTGCGCCCACGTGAAATCAGCATTGAGCTCGTTACAAACCGTTCATTCGGACGTGCATCAATGACCCGTGTTACATAAGAGAAACTTGCTGTGAAAGACCGTGTAACACCTGTCACAAGTGCATCTGCATGGCCATTTGCAACCATACAGGCTGCAAATACATTTCTATCTTGATTGACCATCCGCTGACAATCACGATATAGCGCGCCAGAGCGTTGTAATTTTTTATACAGAAACTCGATATAATCGATATTATGTTCCGAGATTTTGGCGTTAATGACAGGCAGTGTTTCTGCACCATCCAGGCCTAGATGTTCAATTTTCTCTTTTATCCGGTGCTCACGCCCAACTAAGATCGGTTGACCATAATTGGCATTGCGGAAGGCAAGTGCTGCCCGAATCACAACCTCTTCCTCACCTTCGGCAAAGACCACACGGCGTTGATGTGGCGTGATACGGTCAAACACATCAGCCAGGAAGGATGCTGTCGGGTCAAGACGTGCAGACAGGCTGCGCTTATAACCATTCATATCCTGAATAGGCTTACGGGCAACGCCACTATCCATTGCCGCTTGGGCAACAGCCGAGGATACAGCTGATATCAGACGCGGGTCAAAAGGTGCCGGGATGATGTAATCTTCACCATAATGTAGCGTTTCTCCAGCATAGGCATTGCTAACTTCATCAGGTACATCTTCACGAGCTAAAAGTGCGATGGCGTTCGCAGCTGCAATTTTCATCTCTTCATTGATAGCGGTGGCACGTACATCAAGGGCGCCACGGAAAATATAGGGGAATCCCAAAACATTATTCACCTGATTTGGAAAATCTGAGCGACCAGTAGCAATAATGGCATCTGGCCGGGCAGCCTTGGCAACATCTGGCATGATTTCCGGCACAGGATTTGCCATGGCAAAAATAATAGGCTTATCAGCCATTTTCATCAGCATCTCTGGTGTAAGCGCTCCTGCTACAGATAAGCCCAGAAATACATCTGCCCCTTCTAGTGCCTCTTCTAGTGATCGTGCCTCTGTGCGCACTGCATGTGCTGATTTCCATTGATTCATACCTGTTTCACGACCTTGGTAAATAATACCTTCGCGATCAGCCAGAATGACATTTTCATGGGGAACACCCATTGCCTTAATCAGCTCTACACAGGCAATAGAGGCCGCGCCGGCACCGTTAGACACAACTTTAATGTCTTTCATGTCGCGTCCTGTTAAGTGCAACGCATTGATCAGGCCAGCGGCGGCAATAATCGCTGTGCCATGCTGATCATCATGAAATACCGGAATATCCATCACTTCACGCAAACGCTGTTCAATAATGAAACATTCAGGTGATTTAATATCTTCCAGATTCACGCCACCAAAAGAGGGTCCCATCAAAGAGACGGCATTTACAAAGGCATCTACATCCTCAGTATCCAGCTCAAGATCTACACCATCAATATCAGCAAATTTCTTGAACAGAACAGCTTTGCCCTCCATGACGGGTTTTGAAGCCGCTGCGCCGATATTGCCAAGGCCTAAAACAGCAGTGCCATTTGAGATCACTGCCACAACATTCCCTTTGGCAGTGTAATCATAGGCCGCATCTGCATTCTTTTCGATCTCTAGGCAAGGTGCTGCCACGCCAGGTGAATAAGCGAGTGATAAATCACGCTGGCTTGTTAATGGCTTTGTCGGGGTAATTTCGAGTTTGCCTGGCCGACCCTCTGCGTGAAAATCCAATGCATCTTTATTCAGATTTATCTCATTGTCAGACATTGCCGATCCTTAATTGCTTATCTGGTATTGTAATATGGTGTTTTGCGCCAAAATTATGTTCATAAAAAGTTAATTAAATCATCTTGAAAAGGTAGGATTTCACGTCATTCTTTGCTTGTCCAAACTTATGGGTGCTGGCACATTCATACTATTATGACAAATGCCACACCGAAACCACAAGAATCATCAAAGCGGTTAGCGCCTGAGGCGTCATCATCTCTGTCCGCAACATCAAAGCCTCATCCTCCAGAACCACAAGCATCAGATATGACGCCTGAAAAACAAACAAAATTGACCCCGATGATGGCACAATATTTGTCCGTTAAATCAGACTACCCTGATATATTGCTTTTTTACAGGATGGGTGATTTTTATGAAATGTTTTTCGACGATGCGGAAAAGGCTGCTGCGACTCTAAATATTGCATTGACGAAACGAGGAACACGTGACGGCAAACCTATCCCTATGTGCGGTGTGCCTGTACATGCTATGGACGGGTATTTAGCCAGACTCATTCGTCAGGGGTTTCGTGTTGCCATATGTGAACAGTCAGAAGATCCTGAAACATTCAAAAAACGTGGTGGCAAGGGTCCTCTGCCAAGGGGGGTAGTACGTGTTGTTACAGCTGGCACGCTCAATGAAGATGGTTTACTTGTGCCACAACAGAATAATTATCTGGCATCAATAGGTCGTGCTGGTGGGGATTTGGCTGTTGCTTGGGCAGATATGTCTACTGGTGATTTCTTTACCCAGCCAGTTACTGAGGCAGATTTAGAGACTGTGCTGGCACGTTTATCTGCAGCTGAAATTATTGTGGCTGAGGATTTGCGGGATTATATTCAGAGCCTCGAAATAGCTTCGAAGTCTGTCTTTTTGCATGGCTCACATTTTGACAGTGGCAAAGCTTTATCTGCCTTACATGCGCTATTTCAGGTATCAACATTGGACGGGTTTGGCACATTTGAGAGGCCATGTTTGTCAGCGGCTGGCGGGCTGTTAGCGTATCTTAAGCAAACGCAAATATCACAAATGCCACGTCTAACGCCTTTAAAGCTGATACATACATCACAAATTCTGCAGATCGATCCTGCAACAAGACGGTCTCTTGAGGTAACACAAACCCTAACTGGAGAGCGCAAAGGATCTCTATTACATGCGATAGATAAAAGCTGCAGCGCTGCTGGTGCAAGACTTTTAGCAAGCCGTATTGCCTCCCCACTTGCGGATAAAGATAGGATTGAGGCGCGTTTGGATTTGGCAGAATGGTTTTTTGACAGGCCGCAAATACGCGCAGATGTGCGGGCGCATCTAAAAGAGCTTCCAGATATTGAGAGGTGTCTCTCCAGATTGGCGATTGGGCGTGGTGGTCCACGTGATTTACAGCATATGGCAAATGGTCTGTCACATGCGCGGCGCCTGTCTAACCAGATTGATATAGAGGCCCAGACTGCCAGCTCTGATATCTCATCACAGCCAGAGGCATTGGCGCATCTTTGTTCTTTGGCAGCAGCACCAGCTGATGTGGCAGATGCCTTAACACCAGCCTTGGCGGATGAGCTACCGCTATTGGCACGTGATGGTAATTTTATCCGCACCGGCTATGAACCGCGTCTTGATGAGCTTCGGGCCATGCGGGATGATAGTCGTCGTCTCATTGCAGCTTTGCAATCAAGATATGCTGATGAAACTGAGATACCATCTTTGAAAATCAAACATAATAATGTGCTTGGATATCATATTGATGTGCGCAGCGCTCATGGCGACAAACTTATGGCCAATGAGAGCTTCATTCACCGCCAGACAACAGCGCAAGCTGTTCGTTTTACCACCACCGAATTAGCAGAATTAGAACGTGGTCTTTCTTCAGCAGCTGACAAGGCTTTGGCCGTTGAGCAAGAGTTATTTGCTGGTTTGGTTGCGCGAATATTGGCACGTGACACTGAAATTGCAGATGCCGCTCATGCGCTGGCAGCACTGGATGTGGCAGCTGCTACAGCAGAGCTAGCAGATTATGCTGATTATGTCCGCCCGCAAATTTCAGAGGGGCGCGATTTTCAGATAGAGGCTGGCAGGCATCCTGTGGTTGAGCATGCCCAAAGCGGGACAGAGCAATTTATTGCCAATGATTGTCAGTTAGATCCAGATGCAAATCTATGGTTGTTAACAGGTCCGAATATGGCCGGTAAATCAACTTTCCTCAGACAAAATGCACATATTGTAATTTTGGCGCAGGCGGGGCTTTATGTACCTGCAAAAACTGCTGTCATTGGCTTAGTGGACAGGCTGTTTAGCCGGGTTGGTGCTTCTGATGATTTGGCACGCGGCCGATCTACCTTTATGGTTGAAATGGTTGAGACAGCTGCGATCTTAAATCAAGCGACAGATAAGTCTCTTGTTATTTTGGATGAGATTGGCCGCGGTACAGCCACATATGATGGTCTTGCGATTGCCTATGCCACACTTGAATATCTGCATGAGGCAAGCCGGTGCCGGACTTTATTTGCAACACATTATCATGAGCTTACACAATTAAGAGGCGATATGGACCGGTTGCGGGCCTACACGATGCAGGTACGTGAATGGCAAGACGAAATCGTCTTTTTGCATCAGGTGCGTGCTGGCACGGCTGACAGATCTTATGGTGTACATGTAGCGCGGCTTGCCGGCTTGCCAGAGATTGTCGTATCGCGCGCAGCGCAACTCCTAGACCAGTTAGAATCTGGCCGTGCGTCTAATGCGGGCGAGACAACGCCTATTCAGGTGGCAGATCTGGCTGATACGCTACCGCTATTTCGACAGCAGGCAGCTGCGCCACCTGTTAAAGCAAAGCCCAACCAGTTGCTTGAGACAATACAGACAATCACGCCAGATCAGCTATCACCTCGAGAGGCGCTTGATTTGATTTATACACTCAAATCACTCGCTGATGAGGATAGATAGATATGGCTGCACCTCTAGATGATTATGCAACATTACGGCACCGCGCCCCTTGGATGCGCTGGCTGCAGCCGATGCAGGCTGCTGAGGCGGCTGGATTGGCGCCTGAATATTTGCAAAATCTGGAGGCTGACTTACTGGCCCTGAAATTATCGTCAGAGAATATTAAAACCACTCGCAAAGCGATATTAGGGCTTTTGCGCAAAGCGCTTCTAGACGGCAAATCGGAGTTAGCGCGGCAATTTGAATTGAAACCAGATGGCGTTTTATATGTTGGTGGTTATGCATTACTTATGGATGCATTATTGCAAATCATATATCGCACAGGCTGCCGCATCCACCATCCAGAAAAACAACCAGCCATGGCAGTGTTGGCCGTTGGTGGCTATGGGCGCGGAGAATTAGCACCGGCAAGTGATATTGATTTACTTTTTGTGTCAGCTAAAAAGCCACAAGGTGCTGTTGAGCAGATTATTGAATTCACCTTATATTTGTTGTGGGACTTAGGGCTTACAGTCGGCCATGCCACACGCACGATTGCTGAGACCCTGGCAGCTGCTGGTGATGATCTGACGATACGTACCAGCCTTATTGAAACACGCTATATCGCTGGCAGTCAGGCGCTTGCAGATAAATTATCAGCTGAAATCACTTACTGGATTAGCCAGCAACCTGTGCTGGATTTCGTAGAAGGTAAATTAGCTGAGCGTGATAAGCGACTGCTCCAACAAGGTCGCACGCGGTATCTGGTTGAGCCGAATATAAAGGAAGGCAAAGGCGGCTTGCGTGATCTACACACATTATTTTGGATCGCGAAATACGCCTATCGTGTGCAAAATATCGGGGAAATTGTTGCCTTAGGTGTTATACGCGAGTCTGAGGCACGTGCCTTTGCTGTCTCCCAGCGCTTTTTGTGGACAGTGCGTTGTTTTCTGCATTTGCGGGCTGGCCGCGGTGATGACAGGTTGAGTTTTGACGCACAGGCAGATATCGCACCGAAAATGGGATTTCATGACAGAGCTGGCCTGCGCGGGGTGGAACGGTTCATGAAGCGCTATTATCTTGCAGCGCGTCATGTGGGAAATCTAACACGTATTTTCTGTGCTGCGATTGAAAGTGATTTTGAAACGCAGCAGCGCTTTAGCCTAGCGCGGTTTTTTGACCGTATGACACCTTATACCTCCCGGATTGAGAGCCCGTTTATTCTAGAAAAGGGCCGACTGCATCTTCCACCGCATTTGCGGTTTAGAGATAATCCAGACTTACTTATGGCGATTTTTGCACAAGCGCAAAAGCTACAATTGGATATTCATCCAGATACATTGCGGCGTATGACACGTGGCATTCGTGCAGCAGGGCTTTCAGGCCAGCTACAAACAGCCTCATCTTGCGCGTTATTTCTGGATATTTTGACAGATAAGCATAACCCAGAGCGGATTTTGCGACTGATGAATGAAGCAGGCTATCTGGGGAAATTTCTGCCAGATTTTGGCCGAATTGAAGGTATGATGCAGTTCGATATGTATCATAGCTATACAGTTGACGAACATACGATCAAAGCTGTTGGCATGTTGCATGATATTGAGGCTGGCAAGGTCGTAGATGAAGCGCCTCTTGCATCTGATCTTGTACATGAGGTGCATTCACGGCGCGCCTTATATGTTGCCGTGCTTCTGCATGATATCGCCAAAGGGCGCGGTGGAGACCATTCAATTTTAGGTGCAGATGTAGCAGGTGAGGTTTGCCCGAAACTTGGCTTAAGTGATGAAGAAACAGAAACAGTCATTTGGCTGATAGCACATCATCTTAGCTTTTCAAAAATTGCCTTCCGTTATGATTTGAGCGACCCCAAGACGGTTGCGGATTTTGCTGAGCTGATTCAATCACCAGAACGTTTGAAATTGCTACTTGTTCTTACAGTTGCAGATATCCGGGCTGTTGGACCAAATATCTGGAATGGCTGGAAGGCTAGTTTGATGCGTGGGCTGTATAGCCGCACAGCAGCTGTTATTGGTGGCGCGGCGCCGGCTGAGGTGGCCATGGGGGCAGCTGTTGATGGTCATGAAGCTGCGATAGATGCCTTGCAGAAATCAGGCTGGAAGGCAGATGATATCTCAGACTATTGTGCCCAGTTCTATCCGTCTTACTGGACAAATTTTCAGACAGACGATCATTTACGCCATGCAGATTTATGTCGGAAATTCGCAGCAGGTGATGAGGCCATGCTTCTCGATCTGCAGCCAGATAATGCTAGCCGGACTAGTATCGTGACGATTATCACGCAAGATCACCCTGGCTTGTTTAGCCGTATTGCCGGTGCTGTAGCTATGGCAGGCTGTTCGATTGTTGGTGCCCGTATCAATACACGTCATGATGGTACGATTTTAGATGAGTTTCGCATTCAGACTCTCGATCGAGATAGTGTATCTGATGCCTCTCAGATGAAACATGTCAAAAAGTTGATTAGTGACGCACTTGCTGGAAAAATCCAGCTTTTTGAGGCGTTGGTTGGGTCTCGTGCCAAATTACCGCGGCATTTTCAGTCTATGCGTGTGCCGCCGCGTGTTATTGTCACCAATAAAATGAGCAAAACCCATACTGTGATTGAGGTAAATGGCACAGACAGGCCTGGGCTTTTATATCAAATAACATGGAAGCTCGTGCAACTTGGGTTGCAGATCAATTCTGCGTCCGTCTCGACTTACGGTGAGAAGGCGGTAGATGTGTTTTACGTGCGCGATATATTTGGGCTGAAAATTGAAAATGAGGCGCAACAGGCAAAGGTACGCGATCAGCTGCTTGCGTTATTTGAGGCTGCTGAGGTGGAAACATAATGTCCATGTCTCTGGGAAAGGCATTTGGCCAAATTGGCAGCCTAACGGCAATAAGCCGTATCTTCGGGTTTATTCGTGATTTGATATTCGCACATATTCTCGGTGCAGGCGCAGCTACAGACGCTTTTTTCATCGCGTTTAAACTCCCCAATTTGTTTCGACGTCTGACAGCAGATGGGGCTATGACGAATGCATTTCTGCCTGCCTTTAGTCATCTACGCAAAGAGGCTGGCAAGTCTGCGGCTCTAATGCTGGCAGCTGAAGTGCAAATTATTCTCCTGCTGGTACTTAGTTTTATCGTCATTTTGGCAGAGATATTTATGCCGCTGGTCATTGGGTTTCTGGCCCCCGGGTTTATAGATACGCCTCAGCGGTTTGAGGCTGCTGTAACATTGGCCCGGATTTCCATACCCTATCTACCGATGATTTCACTGGTGGCGCTTTGGGCTGCTATCACAAATGCCCATGACAGGTTTTTTGGTGGTGCCGCTTCCCCGATCATTCTGAATTTAGGTCTGATCGGGGGGGCGCTCTGTGTCCCGCTATTTCAAGATACTAATCCTGCGTTACTTCAGGCTAACCCAGTATTATTAAGCCTGCCGGTTGCCGTGGCTATCTTGTTTGCTGGCGTTGCGCAAATGCTATTATTACAAACTGCGTTGGGCAGAGTCTCTGCCCGCCCTGCCCTGATACGGCCGCATATTTCATCCTCGGGGCGAAAAATGTGGCGGCATTTCCTGCCAGCAGCATTAGGCGCTGGTGGTCTGCAGATAAACCTGCTTGTTGATACAATTCTTGCGTCACTTCTGGCAGCGGGAAGTGTGTCCTGGCTATATTATGGTGATAGGGTCGCACAATTACCCTTAGGTGTTATTGGCATTGCCTTGGGCACAGCATTATTGCCACGCCTGTCAAAGCTGGAGGCAGAGTCTCGGCAGTCTGAAATTGCTGATGAACTCGCACGTGCTATGAAGTTAGCAGCATTTTTTAGCCTGCCTTGTGCGGTAGCCTGTCTGGTGATGTCAGAAACAATAATTGGCGGCTTATTTGGCGGTGGTGCTTTCACACAATCTGATATTATAGCTGCTGCAGGCGCGTTGGTTGCTTATGGGATAGGCATTCCAGCCTATGTGGTAAGCAAATTATTCCAGCCGGCCTTTTTTGCCGCGGGACAGGCAGGGCTCATATTGCGCATCTCGTTAGGTGCAGTTGTTATCAATATTGTTGCTAGCCTGTATTTCATGCAGATTTTTGCGCATGTTGGGCTGGCGCTGGCGACAAGCTTGGCAGCCTATTCTGTGCTATTCATTCAAGGTTGGCTGTTATTCAAATCAAACAAGCTAAAAATTGGTAGCTTGCGGCTTTTTGGTGCACCAGCCTTAAGCAGCCTTATCATGGGTGCCGTCATTTTAGCTGTTTTATGGGTAGATATTGTGCCATCGGACTGGCAGGCAAGACAGGTGATTGAACTTGGTCTTGTTATTTTGGTCGGTGGTCTGAGTTATGTCATTGCAAGCTGGCAATTTGGCTGTCTGCCGCGAGAATTACGTAGCCATACTGTAGATACAGTTTAGAAAAATACTTGACCAGTTTAGCCTTGCCCAGCGATAAGCCATAAGCGATAAGCCATGCAGGTCAATATGCAATCGAAATAAAGCGGTTGCGCCATAGCGGAGCATAAGATGAGTAAGGGACGAATTTTTTCAGGTGTACAACCAACAGGGAATCTCCATCTGGGAAATTATTTAGGCGCCATACGCAATTGGGTAGCGCTGCAGTCTGATTTTGAGTCTATTTATTGCGTTGTTGATTTACACGCTGTAACCGTACCGCAGGACCCTGCAGCTTTGCGGCAATCTACTCGTGAGGTTGCGGCTTCTCTCATTGCTTCAGGTATTGATACAAAGACAGCGATTCTTTTCAACCAGTCGCAGGTGAAAGAGCATGCTGAACTTGGCTGGCTGTTTAATTGTGTGGCACGCCTTGGTTGGCTAAACCGTATGACACAATTTAAAGAGAAAGCTGGCAAAAACCGAGAAAATGCAACAGTTGGTCTATATTCCTATCCTACTTTAATGGCAGCTGATATTTTGGCCTATTGCGCAACACATGTGCCAGTAGGTGAAGACCAGAAACAGCATCTTGAGTTAACACGTGATATTGCCATGTCATTTAACTCTATGTTTGGTGTTGAATTTTTCCCGCAGCCAGAACCTTTAATTCAAGGCACAGCTGCGCGGGTGATGAGTCTGCGCAACGGTACTAGCAAGATGAGCAAGTCAGATGAGTCTGACTTCACACGTATTAATCTGACAGATGATGTAGATTTGATTGCCTCGAAGCTCAAGAAAGCAAAAACAGATCCAGAGCCTCTTCCTTCTGAGATAGACGGTCTGGCAGACAGGCCTGAAGCTCGAAATTTAGTGGGCATCTATGCTGGCCTGTCAGGCCGCACAGAAGCTGATATTCTCTCAGAATTTGGGGGACAGGGTTTCGGTGTTTTCAAGCCAGCTCTTGCCGACCTCACAATTTCTGTCATTTCGCCTATATCTGAGAAGATGAATGCATTGCTAAAAGATGAGACAGAAATTGATCAGATCTTGGCTGACGGTGCTGAGCGTGCTCGTGCTATTTCAGCGCCTATTCTAGCTGAGGTTAAAGATATAATGGGGTTTGTCGCAAAATAGCCATATTGGCTTTTAAGACTACTGACTTGACTCAACAGAAATAGTTCCTATCTGATGGATAGTAGCACAATCATTTAGGCACAGACAGCTACTGGTGATATGCTTATTTAAAGGTATGTTCACTACAGCTAGGGATAAAAAACAGATGTTTATTCAAACAGAAGATACACCAAATCCAGCAACGCTAAAATTTATCCCAGGCGCCGATGTGATGGGTACGGGTACAGCTGAATTTACATCTGCTGACGATGCAAAATCATCTGCATTGGCACGTCGCCTATTCCAGATTGACGGTATTGCTTCAGTATTTCTGGGTAGTGACTTCTTAGCTGTAACAAAAGCTGAGACATCTGACTGGTTTGCGCTGAAGCCATCTATACTTGCTGGTATCATGGAACATTATGCGTCTGGCCTGCCTGTAATTGAGGCTGCAAAAACTGATGATAGCGCGGATGAAGACGATGATGAAATCGTGTCTCAAATCAAACATTTGTTAGATACGCGCGTACGTCCAGCTGTGGCTATGGATGGTGGGGATATTGTTTTCCACGATTTTGACGATGGCGTTGTGACACTGACCATGCAAGGTGCTTGTGCTGGATGCCCTAGTTCTACAGCAACGTTAAAGATGGGCATTGAAAATATGCTCAGGCACTACATCCCAGAAGTCCGTGAGGTTAGGTCTGCTGATATGTAGACAGGTAGCTGCTACAATGCCTCGGCTGAAAATATTATGGTTATGGCTGAAACACCCAAACAGAATACTGTAACAAACACAATCATCCTGCTGATATTAGCTTGTGCGATCGCTGGTCTATATATAGGCGCCAATATTGTTGCGCATCCAGATTTTTCCGGAAAGGGACACAGCTATAAAGCAGGGTATGACAGTGCAAACTCTGTTGATAAAAAAGCTAATCTTCCAAAAATTACACCAGATGCGGCTGCCGATATCGCCATACCTCTAAAACGCCCGCAATTAGCGTCTATATGGTTGAATTACAATTTACCACAAATACAAGAATCTATAGCTGTACCAGCTATATTCACACCCCGCATGCCAGCGGAAATTGGCGATCTGACAGTTCAAGAACGAAAGCAGCTTTTCGTCCGGATTATGCTGCCACTCATTTTGGCGGCTAATGATAAAATCGCAGCTGAACGCACGATGCTTGCAAAGGCTGATACGACACAGCTGCTAGCATTAGCGAAATCTTACAGGGTAAAAACAGATACACAGGATTCTGAAACTATGCGTCCTGAAATGTTGCGCACAGAGCTTGATAAGCGCATTCGCCCGCTACCTGTATCACTTGCATTGGCGCAGGCTGCTATCGAATCTGGTTGGGGGACATCTCGTTTCACGAAAGAAGCTAACGCACTTTATGGCCAATGGGCCTGGCGCGCTGAGGATGGTGTTAAGCCGCTGGAGGCTAGCAATAGTAGAGCTGTAATCCGAAAATTTGATACATTACAAGAATCGGTGCACAGCTATATGAAGAATTTAAATAGTCATTATGCTTATGAAGCGCTTCGCGATGTACGTGCGCAGCTTGCACAGCAGGGTCGTACCGCAGACGGATTTGATTTGGCGCCATATTTATCAAATTATGCCGAGACTGGCGCGGAATATGTAGAAACAATTCGCAATGTCATAGGTCGTAATAATTTTACGAATTTTGATAATTTGAGATTGGGCACCTCTGGGTAAGGTCAGGTCATCAAAAGAACCTAGATTTGCTGATATCACAGGGTCTCATATCTACCGCTAGATGAGTGTTGCTGGTATGGGACGTATTTGGCCATTGTTAGTCAGATACCTGCTTAGGTTGGCGATTTACTGAAAATCTATTAGGTACGAGACAGTCTGCAGTGTTTGGGGCGTTTGGTGTTGAGAGGCCTTAGCAACCACACGCTAATGGCGAATAGGCGTTTTCACTCACTCTGTCAGAAATTGCCGTCCAAACCAGCGCCAACGGTCGTCACCTGCCGGCATGGTGCAATTGATTCTTGCCCGCGGGCCATTTAACGGGCCTGGCAAACGCACTTCAGCACGTCTGCCAAGCTGAACAACCTCAACCTGCCCATACCCGCTAGCAAAACACCTAAGCTGGCGGCCGGGCATCAAAGACTCAGCTAGCGTAAAGCCGTATAGGGGCGGATTTTCCGAGAGCACCATATCAGCTGGCGTGATATCAGACACACGCAGCGGCTTGCCATTTACAGCCAGCTTCAGCCTGTCAAGTGTGCCATAGGCTTCGTTAAAGGCGAAACGTGGCAGCTCAAACCATAAATCATCAGCATGCATGACCCCAGAATTTTGGCCAAAGGCAGCTGTAAATCCAGCGGCTTTCACAGCCTCTATCACTGATAGAGAATATTCACCATATGGATAGGCAAATAAATCTGGGCGCAGGCCAAGCTCTTCAATAAAGCGCGTGTTTGACTGACTTAGCTCATCTTTCACTTGTTCAGCTGGAATCCGATGCATATGCGGGTGAGATTTCGTTTGAGATCCCATAGAGACCCCATTTTGCTGTAATTCGCGCAATTGGTCCCAGCTCATATAATTGCCATACCCCTTATCAATCGGGTCTGTTGCGATGAATATTGTAAAGGGAAAATCGTAGGATTTCAGACGTGGCCAGGCTTCTGTGTAGACTGATAAATAAGCATCATCAATTGTGATGCCAACCGTCTTATCTGGCAATTCACCACCAGCATCCAATGTCTCAATAATCTCAGGAACAGGCAGAACTGTAAAACCACCATCAGCAAGATAGGCTAAATGGGCTTCAAATTGATCGAGGTCGATATTTGTCGATGGATAGTTAGATTCGCCAAATCTATGATACATGATAATAGTTGCGTAATCACCAGCAATAGCCGCACCAGACCAGCTTGCCAAAGATAAGGCCACGGCGAATTGTGCCCACAACCGTTGTAACCACCTTGTCATATCTTAATCCTCAAATGCACCTAATCTCTCAAGACCCATAGCATAGACTATTTTATTGTTCTTGTTACTCCCTTTTTAGACAGATTTACTTTAAGCTGATAGGTTCGCTCATAATATAGATATTTTGAGAAAAGCTTTTCATAGACACGCCATGAGATAGGGATAGGTTGATGGCACAACAAATTCAGGATGGAAATCTATCAGATTCAGGCATATCACCTACTATTTTGGCTTTGGAGTCTGCCAGTGATGCCAGTTCGGCTGCCATATATCTGCCTTCAGGTGAGGTAATTCAAAATCTGGTAGAAGCGCGTCATGGTCATGCTGAGCGCCTTACGGCACAAATTGATGATATTTTACGCCAAGCAAATTATCGATTCTCGGATATTACGCATATTGCGGCAGGCTGTGGCCCGGGCTCCTTCACCGGCATTCGTGTTTGTTTAGCTGCAGCGAAAGGCTTGTTATTGGCAGGCACAGCTGAGCCGGTTGGTATTTCGTTATTAGAGGCAATGCTTCATGCCAAAACAAAGACATATCTTGATGCCTATTCTAGTGCAAAGTCTGACAAAGAGGCTGAAGTAAAATCTGGCACAAAATCTGGCCCAAAATCTGGCACAGGCTGGCTGGCTGTTTTGGATAGTCGGCGTAACTCTGTTTACATGCAGACATCTGGCATGACACAAATTCAGGATGTAGATGAAGCTGGTTTACATAAGATTTTGTTAAGCGAGCCAGATCTACAGCTTACAGGGTTATTACCTGATGGGTGGGATGCACGCCTGCCCCATCCGGCTCACTTCCATCGGCAACTTCCCTCGGCTGCGCTTATTGCGAATTTAGCAGCAAAGCAGATTTTTGACGGCACGCGACTAGCCCCTCTGGAGCCAGCCTATCTAGCGCCCCCCAAACTTGGCCCTGCAAAGAAACCAGCCTGACGCACCAATGGACTATAGCCCACTATCCGATCAAAAAGCCGCATTAGACAGGTTATTGTCGCATATATATCTGTCTCTTATACA
>WTHY01000013.1 GCA_011522945.1 Alphaproteobacteria bacterium | reverse complement strand
CATCTCCCGGTTTGCCATCTTCACGCTGAAGCATTTGAAGACCTGACCCCCAATTAGGCTTAAACCGAAAATTATAGGTTTCATCATGGCGGGTTTCATCTGGCAGACGATTTGTATCATGCTTGTGGCTCGGAAAGCCTGACCAGCCGCCAGCCCCGACAGTGAAGAGCTCACTCACCAGAAGACGGCCAACTTGATCATGCTGTTTTTGTCCCAAAATATGCTTAATTTTGCGATGTGTTTTGGTGTCATCAGAACCATATTGCACCAAGTCTGGCGTTCGCACATCAAACGGCTCCAGCACTTTATCGTATTTTGCGCCAGCAATGAATGTCTCTGTCTCATCTGAAACGCAGACCAGCGTAACCTTTGCACCAACCGGAATATAAACACCCTCAGGCTCACCATCCCAGACATCTTCACCACGATTGCCAAGATTGGCAAAAGCAACGCCTTCGACCTCGATATCAACCGTTCCAGTGGCAGGCACTATGCAGGTTTCATATCCAGGCACCTGATAACTAAAGGCCTCACCTTTCTTCATTTTGACAATGTTGAAATAATTCAGCGGAACAAGTTTATCCTCAACATCAACAATAGGTTTATTGGCATTGTCATAAGGGGCGATATGCATTGCGATATCCTTTCATCATTAGCCGTTATAGGCGTGAGTATCTATAAAATCTGCCAGTTCAGCTTCGTCAGGCATGGCAGCGGCACAACCAGGCTTAGACACGGTGATAGAGGCACAAGCAGATCCCCGCAAAACAGCATCATGCAAAGACATAGACTCTGCCAAAGCAGAGATGAAGCCCGCCATGAAACTATCGCCAGCGCCTGTTGGTTTTAGCGCATTCGCAGGATAAATTCCGGTCGCAATTTCAACCTCGCCATTAAAAGTAATAGCGCCTTTTTCACCCATCTTATAAACGGCAATTCGATCATCATTCCTAGCAAGTTCGCGGGCCTTATCGCGTCCCTTCTCAATCCCGCCAGCCATAAAGCCAAACTCTTCATCATTGCCAACCACAACATCACTCATCTCACCAGCGCGAGATAGGACATCTTCAGCAACATCAGCAGATGGCCAACTATAGGGGCGATAATCAATATCGAAAATTACTGGCATATTATTGTCTTTAGCCCGCTCAAAAGCTCTGAAAGCTGCTGAACGGGATGGTTCAGCAGCAAAAACTGTGCCAGCGGTGATCAATGCGCCATAGTCGCTAAAGTCAATTGCCTCAATATCCTTAATAGTCATCTGGAAATCAGCAGCATTATTGCGATAAATCACCGATTGATGATTTTCAACACGGCTTTCATAAACCGCAAGCGATGTGCGCTCTTCCCCCCTGACCTTGCGGACATGGCGTTTATCAATGCCGTAAAAATCCAATTGATTGAGGCAATACCACCCTACCGCATCATCAGAGACACATGTCACAAGTGCTGTATGGCATTTGAATTTTGACAAACCAGCAGCAATATTCGCTGATGATCCTCCCATTGTGACCATCATATCAGTGGCATGCTCTGTAGCCGTACCTGGCGGATGCGGGCAGAGATCCATACCCACACGACCAATAATCAGAAATTTTTTTGTTTTGATCCCGTCTAAAATCATTACACGCCTCGTCTCTGACGTGATCTTGATTTTTCAACATCCAGATGTGCTGCCGTAACGGCCTCACTGGTAGAGACTTCAGGCGTACCGACTTCCCACCACGTATGGCCTTCAGTTGTCCAACCGTCATAAGCATCAACCTTCATAACAATAACATAGCTTTTATCGCTTGCCTGTGCGCGTTTGAAGGCCTCTGCTAGTTCGGCTGGATTCTCAACAGTTTCAGCTATCGCCCCCATGGCAGCAGCATGCGCTTCAAAATCTACAGCAAAAGGCTCAGCAATGGTTGGGCAATCAGCAAAGAGATTGTTAAAGCTCTCATTACCTGTATTATTTTGAAGTTTATTGATAACCGCAAAACCGCCATTATCTAGTACCAGCGCAATGATTTTTTTCTGACTGAGTACAGATGAATAAATATCAGAATTCAGCATCAGATAGGACCCATCCCCACAAAAGGTGATGGTGTCACGCTCCGGCTCCTGCTGAGCTTGGGCTATACGTGCGCCCCATGCGCCAGCAATTTCATATCCCATGCAGGAAAATCCGAATTCCACATCAACTGTGCCGATATCCAGAGTACGCCAATTAGCCGTAACTTCTGCAGGCAAACCACCAGCTGCTGCCACAATCCTGTCACGTTTATGGCAAAGGTCATTCACAACGCCAATAGCCTGAGCATAGGAATTCGGACGGTTATCCCCATAACTCGTATTATCGGCAACATATGCGTCCCATTTTTTGCGCTCAGCTTGGGCGTTGGCAATCCAGCTGCCATCAGCCTTATAATCTTTCAAAGCCGCTTCAAGGGCTTTGATGCCTAATTTTGCATCGCCCACTACAGGCAAAGACATATGTTTGCCAGCGTCATGACGTGCTGCGTTGATCGAGATAAACCGTGCTGCATGGTCAAAGGCTGTCCAGGATCCAGTAGTGAAATCCTGCAATCTGGTCCCAACTGCCAGAATCACATCAGCCTGCTCAGCAATCCTGTTAGCACTATCAGAACCTGTGACGCCAATCGGACCAATATTATGGCTGTGGTCAGCCAGCATATTGGCACGTCCGGCTATGGTTTCAACAACTGGAATATCATGCGCTTCAGCAAAATCTGTTAACTCTGCCACGGCTTTTGAATATTGCACGCCGCCGCCAGCGATAATCATCGGCCGCTTAGCCTGTTTCAAAAGCGCTGCTGCTGCCAAAACTTCATTATCATCTGGAGCTTGACGCCGAATCTGGTGGATTTTCTTTTCAAAGAAAACAGTCGGATACTCATAGCTCCAGCCCTGAACGTCTTGAGGCAAGCCTATAAACACCGGACCACAATCACCTGGATCAAGCATGGTTGCCACTGAAGCTGGTAGAGATTGTATGACCTGAGCTGGATGCGTAATTCTATCCCAATATCGTGTTACCGGCTTAAACGCATCATTGACGCCATAGGTAGGATCATTGAAATGTTCCATCTGCTGCAAAACAGGGTCAGGCAGACGTGTTAAATACGCATCCCCGCATAACATCATCATCGGCAGGCGATTAGCATGTGCCAATGCTGACGCTGTCAATAGGTTGGCCGTACCTGGACCGGCGCTAGCAGTGCAAAACATAAAGCGCTGACGCAACCATGCTTTACTATAAGCTGCTGCTGCAAATCCCATAGATTGTTCATTCTGACCACGATATAGCGGCAGGCTATCTTGATGCGTGTAGAGCGCTTCACCAAGGCAGGTCACATTGCCATGCCCAAAAATACCAAAGCCACCGCCACATAAGCGATGCTCTTCACCATCAATCATAATAAATTGATTATCCAGCCATTTGATGATGGCTTGTGCTGTTGTCAATTTAATCGTGTTGTCGCTCACAGCGCTGGTCTCCTCAAAGCTCTCGAATCTCAAGTCAATTTGACGAAGGACTGACTTTGCCACTTGCCTGATTATCAATCGAAGGCTACCGTATTTGCAACCGGTTGCAAAGGGGGCAATCTGCCTCGTCTGGAGA
>WTHY01000136.1 GCA_011522945.1 Alphaproteobacteria bacterium | reverse complement strand
CACTTGCTTTGCTAGTAACGTGGCACGTATTCGCTCTATCATATCTGCAGCTCAGGAAAATCACAGGTCTGTTTGTGTTGTCGGGCGCGCACTGAACCGCACAATAGATGCTGCGCGCGAGGTAGGGTATTTAAAAGATATCCCGGATTTTGTTTCTGAAAGTGATGTTGGTTTAATGCCGCGTGAAAATCTTGTGATCATATGCACTGGATCTCAAGGAGAGCCTCGTGCGGCTATGTCTAGGATTGCTGCTGGCGCTCACGAAACTGTGGCATTGGAACGTGGTGATACAGTTGTTTATTCCTCACGTCAGATACCTGGAAATGAGCCAGCCATCGCAAAAGTACAAGATATGCTAATACGGCGTGGCATACTTCTTGTTACAGACGAAGATGCACCTGTGCATGTTTCTGGACACCCTGCTAGAGACGAGTTGGTCGAGCTTTATGGTTTGGTACGTCCAAAAATTGCTATTCCTGTTCACGGAACTGCCCGTCATTTACAGGCGCATGCGAAACTTGCTGAGACTTGTCAGGTGTCGCAGACCCTTATACCAGATAATGGGTCAAAGATACGGCTTCAAAATAGTGAGGCAGAAATTGTCGGGCATGCACCTGTCGGTCTGCTAACCCATGAGGGCGGGGAAATTATTGATTTACAAGATAATGTCCTGCGTGCACGAAGACGTATGTTGTGGAATGGAACAGTTACTGTAACAGTCCTATTGAACGGTGCTGGTGATTTGGTACTTGCGCCAGCCATAACACAATCTGGGTTATGTCAGGATGACAGGGCTGATGATTATCTGGCTGATTGCGCAAATCGTGTTGAGGATATGTTGGACGATATGCCTATCAAGCAACGTAAAAATGACCAGGCGATTGAGGAGGTTGTGCAGGGTGCGGCTAGAGGTTTGGCTAAGAAGATGTTCCGCTTACGCCCAACTGTACATGTCCAAGTAATGCGCGCACACGCAACTGAAATCTCCTAACCTGTTAGCTAGAAGGTATATAGCTCATGGATCTTGTCTCGGGCATTGTTGTTTTTATTCTATTATGGTGGTGGGCTTTGTTCATGGTATTGCCCTTCGGCAATAAAGCGCCTGAGGATATACCTACTGGTCATGCGACATCCGCACCTGAGCGGCCTCGTTTACTACGCAAAATGGTCATTACGACCTTATTAGCCAGTATTCTGTTCGCTGTTACCTATGCACTTATTACATCTGGTATCTTTAGTTTCCGGGCTGTTTCATCTTCATTGATGTAGCAATTGCCTAAATCCATATTTTAGGCCTGTCTTTACGGACAAATAATAAGCTCTTAAAAAGAAAACAAGGCCCTAGGCGCCGCCTAGTCCTTGCTTTCAATGGACTGCCAATTTCATAAATGAAAAGCAGTACCCCTCCCTTAACTCGACTTTCAATCAGCCGTGACTAAAACCTTAGAAAAGGTTTTTTGGAATGTCATCAAGAAAGTGAAAAATATTCAATTTTTTTTGAAACTTTTTGAATTTACAGGACTAGGCATAGGAAAATCACAAGAAATTTTGTACCCTCTATATGCCTTATGCGTATTCGCTAAGATTGATTTTTTCACGTAAACCTGGCTGGTAATAATGCTGGTAGGGGAGCGTGCTTGAGATTGGTAATAATATTATGAGCCAAAAGATATTTCTTGCATCAGATCATGGTGGTTTAAATCTAAAAGCAGCTATTCTGTCTCATTTGGAACAGGCTGGCCTGTTATGCGAAGATTTAGGACCCTATACATCTGAGTCTGTAGATTATCCTGACTTTGCATCTAAACTGGCATATGCATTGCATGAGGATACAAATGCAAGAGGCATACTTATTTGTGGCTCTGGTATCGGTATCTCTATTGCTGCAAATCGCCACAGTTGGATTCGAGCTGCACTTGTGCATGATGAGACATCTGCACGCCTCTGCCGGCAGCATAATGATGCTAATGTACTGGCTTTGGGTGAACGGCTGACAGGGGAATTAACAGCCTTAAAATGCGTAGATGTCTTTTTGAACACAAATTTCGACGGTGGCCGTCATGAAGGTCGTGTTGCCAAACTGTCAAATCGTGTTACTTAAGTAGGCGAATCAATGAAGGAGCTTTGAGAACCATGCTGCACACAAAGGCATTTTTTGGTCATACACTAGCGGATACAGACCCTGAGGTTGCTGAGGCAATCCAGCATGAGCTGGTGAGACAACAAGATCAGATTGAAATGATTGCATCTGAGAATATCGTATCCTCTGCAGTGCTCGAGGCAAACGGCTCAGTTTTAACAAATAAATATGCTGAGGGCTATTCAGGGCGCCGCTATTATGGTGGGTGCGAATATGTCGATGTTGTAGAAACACTTGCTATTGAACGTGCCAAGGCACTCTTTAATTGTGAATTTGTGAATGTACAGCCACATTCTGGTGCACAGGCGAACCAAGCGGTATTTTTGAGCTTGCTGCAGCCTGGCGATACAGTTCTTGGTATGTCTCTAGCTGCTGGTGGGCATCTGACACATGGAGCAGCGCCGAACCTATCTGGAAAGTGGTTTAATGCTGTCCAATATGGCGTATCACGTCAAACAGGAGAAATTGATTTTGATGAGCTGGCAGAATTGGCGCGTTCACACAAGCCAAAATTGATTGTTGCCGGAGCATCAGCCTATCCACGTGAATTGGATTTCGCAAAATTCCGCGCGATTGCCGATGAAGTCGGTGCGTATCTGATGGTTGATATGGCACATATTTCTGGCTTAGTAGCTGCTGGTGTGCATCAAAACCCACTGCCACATGCTCATATTGTTACTTCAACAACACATAAAACCCTCCGGGCGGCACGTGGTGGTCTTATTCTGACGAACGATGTAGCTCTGGGCAAAAAGATCAATTCAGCTGTCTTCCCTGGTCTACAGGGCGGGCCTCTCATGCATGCCATTGCTGGTAAGGCTGTTGCGTTTAAAGAAGCGCTGACACCTGAATTTAAAGCTTATATTCAGCAGGTTGTAGATAATGCCCGTGCTCTTGGTGAGGTGTTGCTAGAGCGTGGCTTAGATCTTGTGACAGGTGGTACTGATATTCACCTTGTACTTGTTGATTTGCGTCCTAAGGGGCTTACTGGTGATATTGCAGAAGTGGCCCTGGAAAATGCCGGCATCACTTGTAATAAGAATGGGGTACCATTTGACCCTGAAAAGCCTATGGTTACATCAGGTGTGCGTCTTGGTACGCCAGCAGGCACAACACGTGGTTTTGGTGTTGATGAGTTTCGTCAAATTGGTCATCTTATTGGCGATACGCTTGATGGGCTTGCAGCAAATCGTGAGGACAATAGCGCGGTTGAAGCAGAAACACGTGAGAAAGTGCGTGACCTGTGTCGCGCCTTTCCTATTTATCAATAGACTGAACTAGCAATAGTAGGTTGATTGCGGGCATGACCCCAGATAAAGTGTCCGAAGAGTATCTTGGAGGTCCTTTCTGATGTTATGCCCGTTTTGCAATTCTGAAGATACACAGGTGAAAGATTCCCGCCCTTCTGAGGATGGTGCGGCAATTCGTCGTCGTCGTCAGTGCAATGATTGTGATGCACGATTTACCACGTTTGAACGTGTGCAGCTGCGTGAAGTTACTGTTGTTAAGCGCGATGGTCGTCGGACAATTTTCGATAGAAGCAAGCTGGAACGATCCTTTGATATCGCATTGCGTAAACGAGAGGTCGATGCTGAAAAGGTCATGCTAGCTATCAACGAGATTTCTCGGCGCCTTGAATCGACGGGTGAGCCAGATGTAACATCAGATTATATTGGTTCATTGGCCATGAAAGCGCTCGCACGTTTGGATAAGGTTGCCTATGTGCGCTATGCGTCTGTATATAAGAATTTTGGTCAAGCAACAGATTTTGAAGATTTTATCAACGAGCTGCGCACGTGATATTTGGCGCCAAATTGCAGCCAGATGATCACCATTGGATGCGCTTGGCGCTCTCAGTTTCAAAACAAGCGCTTGGTAGAACTGCAGAAAATCCGCCTGTAGGTTGTATTATATTAGATAAAAAAGGCCAGCTCGTAGGGCAGGGGGCTACCGCCTTGGCTGGACGCCCTCATGCGGAGACACAGGCTTTGGCTATGGCAGGTGCGGCCACTAAGGATGGTACGGCATATGTGACCTTGGAGCCATGTGCCCATACTGGTAAAACACCGCCATGTGCAGAGGCGCTGATTGATGCGGGTATCAAACGATGTGTGATAGCAAGCCTAGATCCTGATCCTAGAGTTAACGGCATGGGCAGCACCCGTTTGCAGGCAGCTGGAATTGACGTTACCACAGGTGTTCTCCAGACAGAGGCTGAGAGGATACTTTCAGGGTTTTTGCACCGGATCGTGCATAAGCGACCCTATATCACAATGAAAATTGCCATGAGTGCTGATGGCTATATAGCGGCTTCTGCCGGGCAGCAGACATGGCTGACAGGCGAGATGGCAAAACGTTGGGTTTATGACTTAAGGAGCCGGCATAACGCCATACTCACAGGGTCTGGAACAGCCATAACTGACAACCCCATGTTAACCTGCCGGGCGCCATTATCCCCCGCAAATAGCCCGCAACGTGTTATTTTAGATAGTAAACTAACATTGCCTTTACATAGTCATCTTGTACAAAGCGCCGATGATGTACCTCTTCTTATAGTTGTCACTAGAGCTGTTTCGGAGGCTCAGAAAGCACCTTATATTGAAAAAGCTGTAGAATTTTTGCCGTCACCTTGTGCTGACGGGCAATTCAAATTGCCAGTATTATTTGAGACTCTGGCAAAGCGCGGCATTAATAATTTGATGGTTGAGGCAGGTGCACGGTTAAATGCGTCTGTTTTAACAACTGGTCTTGTTGATGAAGTGATGGTGTTGCAGGCACCAATACATATTGGTAGCGGCGGATTGCCGGCAGTTGCTGGCGCTGATGGACTGGAAAGCGTCTTAAAAAAGCGCTATATCGAGACAAAATCATGCAGGCTCGGTTCAGACAGGCTTGTATGTTGGCGCCTGAAATAGAGACATATATGTTTACTGGTATTATTACAGCAATCGGTACAATATCTGACATTGAAAAAGATGGTGATTGGACATTACGCATTAAAACACCTTGGGATTGTGCTGCAATTGCACTTGGCGCTTCGATTGCGTGCTCAGGTGTTTGCTTAACTGTAGTGGACCGAGCTGATGATTGGTTTCAGGTAGCGGTATCAGCTGAATCCTTGAGCCGCACGACGATAGGTAGCTGGCAGATTGGCACCCATATCAACTTGGAGCGCGCCCTGTCTCTTGGTGATGAGCTTGGTGGCCATATTGTCTCTGGACATGTGGATGGTCTGGCAAAGCTGGTCTCCATTACTGCATCAGAGGACTCCCATCTCCTTCAGATTGAGGTGCCACAGTCATTAAAAGGATTTGTTGCTGAAAAAGGGTCAGTGGCACTGGATGGCATTTCCCTCACCGTCAATCATGTGGATGATAGTCAATTTGGTGTGAATATCATCTCGCATAGCTGGACAAATACAACCCTTGCAGATAGGCAGCCAGGTGACATGATAAATCTGGAAATAGATATGTTGGCGCGTTATGTTGCACGTCTTATGCAGGTTCAAGGAGTGGCATCATGAATGCATATACATCCGGTTCTCTATCTCCTATTGAAGAGGTGATTGAAGATGCAAAAGCCGGTAAGCTCTTCATTCTGGTTGATGATGAAGATCGTGAGAATGAAGGCGATTTATGTATTCTGGCTGAGCATGCAGATGACCAGGCCATCAATTTTATGGCCAAATATGGTCGTGGTTTAATTTGTCTTGCGCTGACGAAAGATAGAACTGATGAGCTTGGTTTATCGCTTATGGATCGTCGTAACGAATCACGACACCAAACAGCTTTTACGGTCTCAATTGAAGCAAGAGAAGGCGTTACAACAGGTATCTCAGCTGCAGACCGGTCTCATACAATCCGCACAGCAACTAATCCGCAGGCTACAGACAGGGACATCACCACACCAGGACATATTTTCCCGTTAGTTGCCAGAGATGGCGGCACATTGGTACGTGCTGGTCATACGGAGGCAATGGTAGATATTGCACGTGCCGCAGGCTCGCAGACACCAGCCGGTGTTATTTGCGAAATCATGAAAGATGATGGCACCATGGCGCGGTTGCCAGATTTAGTACCATTCGCAAAAGAACATGACCTGAAAATTGGTGCTATTGCAGACTTAATAGCATGGCGCCGGAAAAATGAAATGCTGGTATCGCGTGTTGCGGAATCCATATTAGATGCAGAAGTTGGCGGGAGCTGGCGTATGCTTATCTACCGCAATGATATCACGCATGTGGAACATATCGTGCTAATGAAGGGCGATGTAATGTCTGATGAGCCGTTATTGGTTAGGATGCATGCTGTAGACCTTATGGTTGATTTGCTCTCAGAGAAAAAGCAGTCACGCAGCTATGGTGAATTGCATAAGGCGATGCAAATTATTGCGGATGAAGGGCGTGGGGTCATCGTGCTTTTGCGAGAGAATGCGAATACCAGCCTGTCTCATATTCTGGCGCGCCGCCAATCTCAGTCCGGTGCTTCGCAAAAGGATTCTGGGCAAAAGGATTCTGGGCAAAAAGGTGCTGGTCAGGATTTGAGAGATTACGGGGTAGGTGCACAGATTTTGAGTGATTTGAATGTACAAAATATGGAGTTATTATCAAATTCGCAGCCTAATATCGTAGGGCTTGATGGATATGGGTTGCGCGTTGCCGGTTGGCGTAGCATATCCTCTTAGTAGCCGTTTCTAGTGAAAAGTTGAAATATTATGAGCCAGACATTCCTGATTGTTGAAGCCCGTTTCTATACAGACCTGTTAGACTCCCTTGTCGAAGGAGCTATTGCTGCGCTTGAAGCGGCCGGCGCATCTTATGAACGGATATCTGTGCCAGGTGCTCTTGAAATTCCTGGTGCCATTGCCATAGCTGATGCCGCCCCAAAAACGTATGCAGGCTATGTGGCACTTGGATGTGTCATCCGTGGTGAAACATCGCATTATGATACAGTTTGTAATGAAAGCGCACGCGGGATTATGATGCTCACACTAGATAAAAGGCTAGCTATTGGAAATGGTATTATTACTGTGGAAAATAGTGAGCAGGCATGGGCCAGAGCTGATAAAACGCGCAAAGATAAGGGCGGCGATGCTGCACGTGCTGCACTGGCAATGGCGGCATTGAAAAAGGATTATAGCTAATATGTCAGGTGATGAAGCAATGCGCCCTGTCCCTGTTCGGCGGCGGACCGCCGCCCGCATTGGGGCCGTACAAGTTAACTTTCAGCAGGGATTCACATCTCGTGATATGCGCATAGCAATCGCTGAATTTTTAACCCATTACGCTAGCGATCTTGCCAAAGAGATGCGTATCCGGAAATTAGACGAAACACATTTCCAGCAATTATGCCTTGGCATGAGCACAGCTGAAGATACATTGGATGAGATGATAGCCGGTAAACTTGGTGATAGCTGGACTCTGGACCGCATAGCACGCGCAGATCATTGTGTATTGCGCGCCGGCGTGTATGAGCTTTGCCACATGCCAAATGTGCCGTCAAAGGCCGTCATTAGTGAATATGCATCAGTTGCTGATGCGTTTCAGTGCGATGTGCAATTTGTGAATGCAGTTTTAGATAGAATCGCCCGCACTGTGCGCGCAGTTGAAATGCGTGATACAACAATTTAACGCTAATCTGCTCTTATAATCTTTGCGATTTTATACGCAAATAGCCAGTTTGGTCTGTAGCTGGTCCTAAATTGGGCAGCAATATCCGGTGCCAAACTATGTTATGGTTTTGTTGTATCGTGCATTTAAGGACACAGGGTCAAATATGCGCTTTTTCCAGCCAGACCATTTATTCTTGTGAGCGGCGTCTTAGGTTTGAGAAGACCTGCTCAACAACTCCATAACCATCGCCTGGTGTTGGTGTTACGGCATCCAAGGTTATAACCGTTATGCCTGTTGATTCATCTTTGATGTCAATTTGTGCTAGTAGACCATCGGCATCAAAGGTAAAAATATAAATCTCACGATCTATTGTTTCTGATTTGCCAGCAGCAGCCTGTCTCATATGTTGGCTGACATAATATAATTTGTCCTCATCAAAGGCGCCGGTAAAGCTGGGCTTGCCTAATTCATCAAGCACATCAATCTTAGTTGATGCGCCAATGGAAAGCTGCTCTAGCTGATATGGGTCCACCTGATGGCCATGGCTTGAGAAACGTGGTGCGCAGGCAGCCAAGGCTATGAACAGGGACACACAGACAAAATGTGAAAAACGCAAGTAAACTGGGGGCATTTTGCGATAGTTGCTGGTCATTTTTCTCATCCTGATTTAAGACTTGGCTATATTTGCCGAGATCACATGCGAACGTCAACATAATGTGGCATTATTAGGTAGGGTTATTAAGAAATGCTGACATGGCTCAAGAAAAAAATCATAGGAACAGCAGGCACACCTCAAACGCCAGCTGAGGCGTTATATTATAGCCTGCTAGATGCTAGCCGCACGCCTGACTTTTACTTACAATATGGCGCTGAGGATAGTTTTGATGGTCGGTTTGACATATTATGTCTTTTGGTCAGTCTTATGATGCGCCGCCTACGTGATGAAGGTGACGCTGCGAAGGATTTTTCCCAGGAACTTTTCGATGCCATGTTCACAGATATTGACCTTACTTTGCGGGAGCAGGGGGCAGGGGATACCGGGCTCGGGAAACGAATACGGATTATGAGTGAGGGGTTTGCTGGGCGTTTAAATGCTTATAGTGCTGCATTAGATGCCAATGCAGCTTATGCCCTTGCAGAGGCTATTTCACGAAATCTAAGTCGTTCTGATGTGCCATCTAAGACAGATGTCGCGTTGGCAGATATCTCTATCACGCTTGCAGAGACCCTGAAATCGGCAGATTTTGCTATATTACTATCAGGAAATTTCGACGCACCATCTTGGGTGCGGCAAAGCCTCTAACTTTGATGTGAATCGCTGATGATATTTTCAGTGGACTTATTACAGCTTGCAAAACAAAACAGAGTGTAACATGCCTACACAAAAGCCAAATAAGCAAAATAAACGTCGCCAAATGGATTTTACATTAGAGTCTCAGTGTGATGTCAGCCATTTCATGAGCAGAGCAGATGAAGAGCTGTATAGTGGTAGGTTGAGTGCATCTGATTGTCAGGCTGTCGCACATCGTTTTGGGTTCATCGGCGTAAACCACGCCTCTATTGCACTGCGTGTAAAAATGGTTGCAAAGGACAGTTTTGAGGTCACAGGGTCAGTTGAGGCACAGGTTGTGCAAGCTTGTGTGGTAACAGCCGAACCTGTTTCTGAGGATATTTCTGTGCAAATTGAAGAACGGTACGTGCCTGAAATTGATGATGTGGTAGATGATGAAATTGAAATAAATGTCTCTGCTGTAGATGTTGAACTGCTGGAGAATGACAGGATTTTATTGGGAGAGCTCGTACAGCAAACGATAGCCCTTGGTGTTGATAGCCATCCCCGCAAAGCAAATGCGCCTGAAACGTATCAGTCGGGGCCGGAAATCAAGCCTGAAAATCCTTTCCAGAAGCTTTCTGAATTGAAAAAATAGAAAATCCCGCTATTGTGAGGCGGCAATCTGGAGAGTTCTGTTTTGACAAAAAAACTGACAATTGCCTTAGATGCAATGGGTGGCGATGATGCGCCATATATTGTGGTAAAGGGGGCTGAAAAGGCTCAGATGCAGAATAATAATCTGCACCTGATTTTTGTAGGCAACGAAGACAAACTGAAGCCGCTTTTAAAATCAGCTAAAAAACTGACTTCTTATGACGTCATTCACGCTGAAGATGTTGTTGCTCCTGATGAAAAACCATCTCAAGCTTTAAGAGGTGGCAAAAATACCTCTATGTGGCAGGCCATTCAGCAAGTCGCAGATGGCAAGGCTGATGCCGTGGTGTCAGCAGGTAATACTGGTGCCTTAATGGCAATGTCTAAATTGCAATTGCGGATGCTACCAGGTGTGTCTCGGCCGGCAATTGCCACATTCTTGCCGACAATGCGTAGCGCGACCTGTATGCTAGATCTTGGGGCAAATATTGAAGTTGATGCTGAAAATCTAATCCAGTTCGCTGTTATGGGTGAAGCATTCTGCCGTGATGTTACAGGTATTACGGCGCCATCGATTGGTCTGTTGAATGTGGGTGAGGAAGATCAAAAAGGATATGATTATCTGCGTGAGGCTGCAGAAGAACTTAATGAGCCAGACCTGAAACTGAATTATGCAGGGTTTGTTGAAGGATCTGACATCATGATTGGTAAGACTGATGTTATAGTAACAGATGGGTTCACCGGCAATGTAGCGTTGAAAACAGCTGAAGGTACATCAGCGCTTATTACGCATAGTTTGCGTGAGGCATTTTCAGCTACCTTATATAATAAAGTATCTTATTTGCTGGCACGACCTGTGCTGAAACTGGTACGCCGCCGTATGGACCCACGTCGTTATAATGGCGCAGTATTCCTTGGATTAAATGGCATTGCTGTAAAGTCGCATGGCGGGACAGACAAAGTTGGCTATGCAAATGCGATTAAGGTTGCCATAGACCTTGTAGAGCAGGGCTTCTTGCCAGAAATCAGTGAGTCTATTGCTCGGGTAAGTGATATTCGGGCCAAAAGAGCTGCAAAAGAGAGTGTCGAATGAGTGCAATTCTTATGACAGGTGTGGGTGCCTATCTCCCCGAACGTGTTGTCAGCAATGATGAGTTGGCTACGTTCGTCGAGACTGATGACGCATGGATTAAACAGCGCACAGGCATTGCACAAAGGCATATGGTTGCTGAAGACGAATTGACTTCCGATCTGGCTGTAGCGGCTGCACAGGATGCACTAAGTCATGCTGGTTTGACGGCAAAGGATATTGATATGATAATTCTGGCAACAACCACGCCAGATGATACATTTCCTTCAGCCGCATCTGTTGTTCAACGTAAGCTAGAGGCAGGCTCTGCATTTGCCTTTGATGTGCAGGCTGTCTGTGCCGGCTTTGTCTATGCGCTAAGTGTCGCGCATTCCATGATTGCAGCCAATATGGGCAAGAAGGCACTGGTCATAGGCGCTGAGTCCTTTACAAAGCTTCTTGATTGGGAAGATAGAACCACATGCGTCTTATTTGGCGATGGCGCAGGCGCTGTTATTCTAGAAGCAGATGAGACGGCACCTCAGGATTATGGCATATTGTCAAATGTGCTGCATACGGATGGGCGTTACAGAGATATTTTATATGTTGATGGTGGTCCGAGTGCAACTGGCACAACCGGTCATGTGCGTATGGAAGGTAAAGAGGTGTTCCGGCACGCTGTAGAAAAATTATCCTCTGCAATGTCAGAGGCGCTGGAAAAGGCAGACATGTCTGCAGAGCAGGTGGATTGGCTCGTACCACATCAAGCAAATATTCGGATTATAGACGGCATGCAAAAAAAGCTTGGATTGCCGGCCGATAGGGTGGTTCGCACTGTCTCGCAACATGCGAATACCTCTGCTGCCTCTATTCCACTGGCCTTGAATGAGGCCGTGAAGGATGGTCGCATCCAGTCTGGGCATGTGCTGGCCCTTGAGGCGATAGGTGGCGGCCTCAGCTGGGGTGCGTCTCTGGTACGTTTTGGTCGTCCTTAAGACCAAGCTCTCAGTTGACCTGTTAAAAGGCTGATGTTAGGCTTGAATCATGAGTAAAACCATCATCAGAACAGATTTAGCAGAAGCAGTGCATTTTCAGCTGGGTTTATCACGCAATGAATCCTCACAGCTGGTGGAATCTGTCTTAGATGAAATTTCGGCTACACTTGAAACTGGTGAGAGTGTGAAGCTGTCATCTTTTGGCACTTTCACAGTAAATCACAAATCAGAGCGGATTGGCCGCAATCCAAAAACTGGTGTGGAAGCACGTATCACGCCAAGACGTGTATTGTCGTTCCGCCCATCCAATCTGATGAAGCAACGGGTGAATCAAGGATAATGTCCGGCAAAGCAGCTGGGGCGTATCTGACCATCTCCGAAGTATCGGATAAGCTGGACGTCCCTGCACATGTATTACGATTTTGGGAAACAAAATTCACTCAGCTCAAACCTTTGAAGCGTGGTGGCGGCAGACGCTATTATCGTGAGGCAGATGTCATTCTGTTATCTCGTATTCGCAATCTGCTTTATAAAGATGGCTTTACTATAAAAGGTGCGCAGAAGGCGCTGAAATCGCCAGATACCGGTTTGCGAGATAGCCAAAATACGTCTGATTTAGTTAGCGAAACAAGCAAGAATTTGGGTGATAGTTCACCAGTAAACCCTGCTGTGCAAACAGATGAAAGCGCTGGAAAAATGCATGCTGCTACTGCACCAGATAATGCTATCTCTGATCTGCGAGCTGCGTTACAGCAGGCCTCTGACAAAATTGATAAGCTGATTGCAAAAATTTCTTAATCAGGCGCCTAAAACTGATTTGCTCGATATATCGAGGAGCCTTGTAATGGCAACGCCATCGCCGTATAAGGTTGGTGTCGGAGCGTAGCGCAGCCTGGTAGCGCACTATACTGGGGGTGTAGGGGTCGTGGGTTCAAATCCCGCCGCTCCGACCAA
>WTHY01000118.1 GCA_011522945.1 Alphaproteobacteria bacterium | reverse complement strand
AGAATTGTTAGCACGGCACATGCCGAATTAAGAAAAACAAAATCTGCCGATGCTATTTGCAATGATGGTCAACAGGCGGCTTTCACATATTTCTCAGCCCCATCGAGAAAATGGTTCATCATGGTTGAGGGTGGAGGACTCGCCTATAATGTCCAAAGCTACCGAAACAGGCCTCAACATTTGAAGTCCCCTATCTCAGACAAGAATTACGGAAAATGGTCCCCTATTGCAAAAGATTTTGATGAAAAGGGATATAACATTCTGGTCATTCCCCATTGTTCGAGTGATATGCACCAAGGATTTCAAACACATCAGATTGATGGTACGGACGTGCCATTTCATGGACGGAAAATCTGGGAAGATATTTTTGCACAATTTGACGCCCAGCTCACTGAAGCTGAACAGATTGTTATTGTAGGCTGGAGTGCTGGTGGCGTTGGCATTTCTTTTAACATCGACCTCCTTGCCAAATATGAAAACCTTTATGTTGTCATAGATAGCTCTTGGGCTGATAAAGAATCGCAGCGCGTTCAATATGGCTGGGCTGGTTTTAATTATCAAGCTGAGCGGAAATTTTCCTTTGCCAATATACCCGCACATTGCAAACAAGGGTGGGATCGCTGTTTTCCATCGCGTGCGCTCTTTGATCTTCATGGCGTAAAACATGTATTTCCGATTTGGAACAAGGGTGATCGCCACGCTGAATATGGCAGCAATCCAAAAATGCGGAAATATACCCATGAAGATATAGATTATTACGGGGCTGGTTTTTCGGTAGATGCTAAGAAAAGACAATTAAAGGGTTTTGAAGAAAATAACTGGGGTCATGTTATGACAGTCAATGATCTGTATCATCGCAAGGTCGAAGGCCTATCTGTTGCTCAACTGATTGGGAACTGGGTGGAAGGACGCGTGCCCTCGAAGCTTGTTCTTGACTGATAAAACAGGCTTAACTGATGAAATATGGCCAGAAAGCGGAGTAAGCAGACCTGCTCTAAACATCTGCGAAGTTAGCGCATTTTAGTGATGAGTATTATCAGCCACCCTGACTTTAGATAGCATAATTATCTCTGCGTCCTTGTCTCCATGGAACATGGATTTTCTGCTTTTATCTCACCTGCTTTGCACGGTAGGCTGTAACTATACTCACCTAGAAGAGTGCAAAATCAGGATGCAAAGAAACGACCTTTATCACCAACTTTTATCCGCCTCTAATGCGGCTTATATGCGGCATGAGGAACTTCGTAATTTTGCCGATTTTCCGACGAATCTTAAACAACAGGCCATGGTCCCCATCGACAGACCAGCCAGTAGGCTGTTGCAGGAAGATAAAGACCTAAAGTCAGCAGCATTTGCAGATTTACAATCAGCGATTATTGCGGCAGCACCTGTCATGCGTTGGCGCGCTATTTATGACTCTAAAACGCATGATACAAGATTTATGGATAAGCTTGGCTGCTATTCTATTATTGGTAAAGGCGGGCCATTTGCCTCTAATTGTTTGCGTCTATTTATCGTCTACATGCCGGCTGGCCTCTATTACCCTTGGCATATTCATCCTGCAGAAGAGATGTATATGGTGATTTCAGGCAGCGCCATTTTTAAGCGGGGCGGTACAGCAGATGAAAATTTATCTGAAGGCCAGTCCATGTTCCATGAAAGTAATCAGCCACACGCAATAGAAACAACAGACACACCTATGTTGAGCTTGGTAGCATGGCGCAATCATTTAGAGACGCCGCCTAGTCTGATAAATCCTGACGAGATGTAAATAGCACCCTGTTAACATCACACTCTAATTTGACCTACCTAGAGTAAACCCCATCCGCAATAAGTCCTACCTAGAGTGAACCCCACATCTGCGCCTCAAAGCAAAACCGCGCCATAAAGGCGCGGTTTCGTCTGAAATATATGATGTTGAAAATTAGCCGTTAATCCAGCTATCAACCAGATCTTGATTGTCAGCGATCCACTCTTCTGCCACATCAGCAGGGTCACGCTTATTTTCAAACATTTCCTGAATCCACAGACCAATTTCATCGCCTGTTAACTGCATGCGGCTTAGCATTGCGGCAACAGCTGGATTACGCTGTTCTAATGATGCTGAATAAGCGATGTACACAGTTGCGGCTGAGCCTGCACACTCGAATTCTGACACTTCAAGCCAGTTTTCTGCGTCAAGATCAAGATCTTCACAACCATCAAAGCGGGCAGGCTCTTCCAGAGCTGTCAGATCATACTGAACGTGAAGTGCTTCTGGTGTCCAATAGTAGAATAGCTGCGGCTGAGATGCGGCATAGGCAGCAGCCAGACCAGCTTTGAATGTGTCACCTGAGATCACATTTGGCTCCCAATATTCGTCAAGACCATAAGACTTGAACTTAATCTGCCAGCGCTTGGTTGACGCCCAAGTCACATCACCTGCCCAATATTCGCCTAGACCATTGCCGTCTGAATCGAACATCGCAGCCACTTCTGGATCTTTTAGATCTTCAATAGACTTCAGCTTGTCAGCCATATAGCTAGGCACGTAAAGCTTTGATGTACCGGCATAACCTGCATTTGTCTTGATAGTGCCATTACCGTCAACATATTGGTCCCATGCTGAACTCCAGTTAGGCATCCACATATCAGGGTGAATATCGATAGAGCCATCGCCCTTATCCATACCAGCAAAAATCACTGGCTGCTGGTTCATACCTGTTAGGATTTCAGCTTCACCACCCATTTGGTTTGTGATGATAGACTTAATCACATGACCGACAGCGCGTGCGCCATTCCAGTTAGGATCTGAGATCATAACCTTCTCTTGCGCCGATGCAACACCGCTGACGAGCAGCGCCGCTGAAAAGGCGGTTGAAATAAGCAGATTCTTCATGGTTTCCTCCTTGAGTTATTATTGTCTGCTAAAATTTAGATGCGACTGAAAGACGCTCTTATCCCTCTCAATATTCGGTCGATCATCATTGCGACCAGCGCAATGGCAATCCCCGCAAGCAAGCCTTTACCAGCTTGAGCATCACCGAGAGATTCTGTGACTAGCGCGCCAAGACCAGCTGCCCCAATAAAGGCAGAAATAGTGGCCATTGAGAGCGCCAGCATAATCGTTTGATTTAACCCCGCCATAATGGACGGAATTGCCATAGGTAGTTCTACTTTACGCAGAAGCTGACGCTCGGAGGCGCCAAAGGCAAGTGCAGCTTCTTTAGTGCTTTCTGGCACTTGCAAAATACCAAGTGCTGTCAATTTCACCATTGGCGGAATGGCAAAAATCACTGTAGCCAAAACAGCAGGTGGCTGAGAGATGCCGAAAAAGGCAACAGCTGGCACAAGGTAGCTGAGAGATGGAATTGTCTGCATTACGTCAAGCACAGGCTCGGTAATCCAGCGGAACAACTTGTTTTTTGCCATCCAGATACCTACCGGCAGACCTACGAATACGCAAATCGCTGTGGCCACAACCACCAATGCCATAGTTTGCATGGCGACCTGCCATAATTCAAACACAGCCAAAAAGGCGAGAGAACCAGCCACAAAAATTGTCGTGGCCCTATTTGTGTAAGCCCAGCTCAGCGCTAGAAACAGGAAGGCTGTGACAGGCCAAGGCGTTTGCATAAAGGCAACTTCAACCCGCAGCAATGACTGCCGCAAAATATGCGTCATAGCATCAAAAAAGCCTGCATATTGGGCGCGCAGATAATTAATACCAGTATCGATAGATTCTGCATTATAGGTGAAAATTGTGACCCGACGTCCCTCTACAGGTGGCTTTTGTTGAATGATCACTTTTGTGGCATCTAAATCACCTGCAGCAATCGCCGCCTCATCTGGCACACGTCTATAGCGCACCTCACCTGGCGGCACGATACGTGTCAATGTCGGGAAGTCATCTATGAATGCACAATCAAAGCGATCCTTCGTCGAAATGGCCAGATATTCATTCACAGCCTTATTTTCTCGCTCAAGCTTCCGAACAGACTTACGAAGCGCGCTCCGTTCTGATTTTTGCGCTGCTGTTGGGCTTTCCAGAGCATCAAGCCGGTCATACGCAGCCTGACTTTCTGAAAGTTCGGCAGAAAGCGTTGCTGACAAAATCGTTGGATCGGTGAGCTCAAAGCGAAGCAGTAAATCTTCTACAGCCTCTCCTGCCCGCACCTGATTTAGACAAGCACGTTCATCTAACCGAAGCTGTGAAGCACGATATGTGGTAATCGGCACACAGATAGCCATAATAACAAGGGCAAGCACCACGCGCTTGAACGCAACACCATTAGAGACGCTATCAAGAATACGCCACCGATTATATTGGCCATAATACCATCTATTCGCCTGACGCCCCATCCAAAGCCGACCACCAATCAATAATATCCAACCAATCGTGCCATAGGTGCTTATCCAGCCTGAATATCGCGGGATTAAAGTCGTGTTTGCCTCTGGATTCAGCTGCGCTTCAGCTAATAGTGGTGAAAATTTCACCACCTGCATTAAACAGGTAATAGCCGTTACATCAAGGGCAAGCGATAGCCAGAACATCAGCCAAACACCACGCCATGAGGACCAAATCCAAGGGAATAAAAGACCCCAAATATTCATATGCCAATGTGGTAGCTCGGCACGCTGTAGGCGCTCAAAAGTCTTGTCATAATAGGCTGCATTCTGGCCGACGAAGGTACCTACCGAAACATCGCGCTCAAAATTATCTCTTGTTTCTGCGCCACTCATGCCGCTGTTCCCCCTTGAAGGCCCTGAAGCAGCGTGTCCTTGGTGACAACGCCAACTGCTTTACCATCTGATTTGATAATAACGGGCAAATCTGTGCCAGTGCTGAGACTGACCAACGTATCGAGATCATCTTCTGGTTTTGCCTCGGGTGCCCCCTTTGGCACAGGGCCAAATTTTGCAACATGTTCGTCTGCACCAACCATAATCTTCGCTGCCGAGACCAATTTTAGACGAGAAATCCCAGCTACGAAATCAGCCACATAATCATCTGCTGGTGCTGTAACAATATCCTCTGCTGTGCCGATTTGCACAATCTCGCCATCTTTCATAATGCCGATGCGATCGCCCATACGGATGGCTTCATCTAGATCATGTGTGATAAATACGGTGGTCTTCTTCAGATTTGCGGACAAGCTTAGGAACTCATCCTGCAAGTTGCGCCGAATTAGCGGATCTAGCGCCGAAAATGGCTCATCCATCAATAGAATTTCAGGGTCGGCTGCTAATGCCCGTGCCAGACCAACACGTTGCTGCATACCGCCTGATAATTCAGATGGCAGCCTATCACCATAGCCATGAAGTGAGACAGTCTCCAGCGCCTTGTCAGCAGCTTTGAATTTCCGGTAGCCATCCATCCCGCGCAATTCTAAGGCAAAGCCAATATTATCACGTACAGATCTATGTGGCAGAAGCGCCATATTCTGGAACACCATACCTATCTTATCTGCCCGAAGCGCGCGAAGTGCATCTGGCTTCATAGCACCGATATCCTCACCTAAAATGCGGATGGTTCCAGCTGTGGGCTCGATAAGCCGATTAATGTGCCGCACCAATGTAGATTTGCCTGAGCCTGACAAGCCCATCAGGCAGAAGATTTCACCCTCTGGCACTTTAAAGCTTGCATCTTTAACACCAACCACAGCGTCAAACCGTTCCAGCACCTCAGCTTTGCCAATGCCTTCGGTGCGTATGGCCTCCATGGCTTCAGCAGCTCGATTGCCAAAGACTTTCCAAACATTTTCTAATTCAACGACTGCGTCGCTCATGCCCGTGCCCTCTCACGCTTAGGATCATAAAATGGCAGATCCACTATTTTTGCTGTTAGGCGTTTCATGCGCCCATCAAGTTGTCCAACTTCTAAGTTATGGCCTAGTGCTGCATGCTCAATCGTTAGCCGAGCCATAGCCACCGCCGTTTCAAATAAGGGTGATCTAGTTGCAGATGTTATGACGCCAACTTGCCTCTCACCGTCAAATACAGGCGCACTCGACAATGGCACGTCATCACAGTCAAACATTAACCCTCTTAGAATTCGTCTTTGAGATGCTGCGTTGCGCGCAAGCGCTTCTTTACCGATGAATTCAGTTTTATTCAGGTCAATTGCAAATCCAAGACCAGCTTCATAAGCATCAAATCCAGGAGAAAATTCTGCACTACCCATCAGGCCAGCTTCGATGCGAATAATATCCAAAGCGGCAGAGCCCATCGGTATCAACCCCTCATCAGCACCAGCTTCCATCAGAGCATCCCAGATAACAAGCGCATCTCCTTCAGAACAGAAAAGCTCATAACCCAACTCGCCTGTATAGCCTGTTCTGGAAAGCATAAAGGGCGCGCCGTCACGGTCATGTAGTCTAGCGACTGTGGCACCAAACCATTTCATATGATCAAGTGCTGGAACTGTAGGTTGGGTAAATGTGATTTTACGCAGAATATCTCTGGATTTTGGGCCCTGCAAAGCCAGATTTGGCAGCGACCCTCCTAAATCATGAATCCGCACTTGGAAATTTTGCTGTTCTGCCAAATGCGTCAACCATCTGCCACTTTCCTCAGTCCCGCAACACCATCGAAACAGCTGTGGTGCTAGTCTGAAGAGTGTCCCATCATCAATCACCTCTCCACTATCATCACATAAAAGCGCATAGGTACCACGCCAGACAGCTAGCTTTGCGACATCTCGGCTCATAGCAATTTGCAACAACCGTTCCGCATCTGGGCCTACAATATCGAACTTTCTAAGGCCGCTCATATCTTGCAAAGTTGCTGCTTTACGGCAGGCCCAATATTCACCAAGCGTGCCATGTGTTGGAAATGAAACTGGCGCCCACAAATCGCGCGACGGCGCAAAATTATCCGTGAGTGTTTCTAATCGCTTATGAAAGGCCGATGGCCGACTAATCTGCATCGGGGCATCCTCCTTGCTTCTATAGGCTACGGCCCGTTGAATACGTGTTTTGGGTGTGTAAATTCTGATATGAATGTCTGTTGGGTTCCATCCATTAATCGGGTCGATATCATCAGGACAAGCTGTTGACGCGCAGACCATGTCATCCATCGCTTCCATCACAACATAATCGCCTGGACGAGAATGGGCTTCTTCCGTCTGAATTTGATGATGGGCATCCATCCATGTATTCCAGAAAAAATTAATTGCTGGCCATGCACTTCTTGGCAAAACGCCAAAGGGCGCAAATACTGATGACAGATTATCTGAGCAATTCACATGCCCTGGAAAGCCACGTTCTTCATAACCGCGTGCTGTACAGGCCAGACCAAAAGTATCATGCCTGCCGCAAGTATCTTGAATAACACGAAATAGCGGGCGCATATCTGCGTCATAAAATTTATCAAGCATGCCTGGCATAGGATAGGCACGGTGCACCATAGAACGTGTAGCCGTGCTATCAATCAAACGTTCCTTGCCATCATCTAATCCCTGCATACGCAGTGCCTGAAAATCAGAACATTGCTGGCCCTCAACATCAATGATCTGAACAGATTCACCTTTGAATAATTCATAAGCACGAGCTGTGCCACGTTTTATGGTAAATTCGTCTCTAACTTCGCCAAGTGGCGGCGGCAAGATAATAGTATCGTCTGCTGGCTGATGCCAGATATTGATAGGACCAGCGCTAGCGCCTCCCACTAAATCTGAGGAGGATTCCCCAGATATGAGCCAAACTGTAGCCGCATGAGGCGCACTTAATACAAGTGGCTCAGATGTCTGCGTTAACAGAATAGCTGTCTGCAGCGCGCTGGCATCACCACCATGCGAAGCGAGCCATACTGTTAAAGGCGTAACATCAAAATCAGTCTGGGTAAGTGGCTGTGTATCTGGCAATCCAAATGCAGCCTCACTGCGCTGTCCATCAACAGCAAAAGCTAGCAGGGCAAGCCTCACATCTTGGCCAGTTGTATCAATACGCAACAAGTCGCCCTGCTGCACTGAAAATGCGTGCGCCTGCCTTGGAAATATTTGTGTCAGTTTCGGTTTTGCAGATGATACGAATCCCGGAAAAAGTCGACCACCTGACATATGGCCAACATTGGTGAATTCGCGCATTACAGTTTGCCCAAAAATGACGTGCCCCCAAACAAAACGTCACAAAGAGACTACAACGATAGGGATAAATATTTTTGTCTGTCAATCCTTTAGAAGAGGTCTGTATAATTTTGTCAGTTTTTCTGTAAATAATTGTCAGAATAGGTTTACCAGTCAGGATTCTTCCGTGACATTTTCCACATTTCGGAATATCAAGACACTTCAAACGGCTACGATGTCCACCAGAATATGACAGCTTAATATGACAGGGCGAAAATGCTTATTGATGGGGTGATAGGCCTGTTTTTATTGGCAGGCATAGGGCTGGGAGCCTGGCGTGGTTTCACCAAGGCCATCATCATTTTCCTGGCCACTTATGTTCCGGGGCTCATCTTCATTTATTATTATGATGAGATTTCGAATTTTGTACGTGTTATCCTAGAACAATCCTCCAACTCGAATACCGCATTTCTTGGCGGGCTTGGTATTTTCAGCGGGCTTTTAGCCATCATCGGGTTTGCCGGCGGGGTATTCTTATTCACACGCCTATTACTATCTATATTATCTCTTCATAAGCCAGACCTGCATGGCCGCATCCTTGGTGCTGCAACGGGGTTTGTCATTCAAAATATATCTGCATCCTTGCTCTTTTTCCTGATTTATACAGCGCTTCCAGTGGAAACAAGTAAGCTGATGCATCAGTCAATATGGGCACAGGCATTGCGGCCTCTGCATCAGATTACCTACCCAACCTATCTAAGCTATATGAAGGAGCGCACCAGCCGCCTTAGCGCATCTCTGGCGGCAAATGGACTGGCAAAGACGCTGGTAAATGGCGTCTCTATAGATAATCTCACGAAGGGGATTTCTCTGCCACAGGATACCGATACTCTCCAAGGGCTTGTTGAACAAGTGCAGTCTCTATCCAAGACTGTGGATTTGAGCGCAATTTCAGAATTATTGGGTAATTTTGATTCAGATACAGTTTCGGCTGAACATATTGATGAGCTTATTGCTGCCCAGAACGCAAAACGACTAGACGCCCTAAAATTCTAAGAAGGGTAAATAGGCTCGGCGCAAGAGGTGGGGTAGGTTGTATCCCCCACCTGATCTCAAACCAGCATCTAAGCGCTATTCGCTATATTGCTTTAAATAGGCGATGACATTGTCGCGATCAGCAGGCTTACGTAAGCCTGCAAATGCCATTCTTGTGCCTTTCACATATTTCCGAGGCGCCTCTAAATAAGCAGCAAGCGTGTCTTCATCCCAGATGATGCCGCTGGCCTTCATCGCTTTTGAATATTTTTTAAAACTGTCTAGACTGCCAGCTTCACGTCCAAATAAATTAACTAGATGTGGGCCCGTCTTGTTTTTTTCAGATGTTACGACATGACATGCCTTACATTTCTTAAAGACTTTTTCACCTGCCTTGATATCGCCAGCACTAGCTGGCTGCACACCAGCTAGCATCATCATTGCTATTGAAAAAATTGCCAACCTTATTCGTCTCATCATCTTTTGCTGTCTCATATTTCACGCCTCTATTGTGCTATATGCACTGATATGGCTATTTTATTGATTCAGTGTATCTATGCTCTTAGCAGCATATGTACGAGCTCTACATAGTATATAATGCGCGACTTAGGATGGTGCATTATGACGCAGGCTTATCGCCATGCAGCATGTCCACCAACTGCAAGATTGTAGCAAAGCGTTGAATAAGTGTCCTGGCGAGATCCTCAACTTGTGACGGCGCAAAATGCCCTGTGCCTACATTCATAAAATGTCCGCCATCACGAACTGTTAGGGTGAAGTGCTGATCTTTAAACTGACAGGATAACTTTCCACCCTTTTGTTTTTTGTAAAACTGCTTGATAGCCATCATAGAGTCTACAAAGGCAGGTGAAATCAGCTGAGACGCGCCTTGCGTATCGTTCGTAAAGACCTCAAAAGCTTTTTCAAACGCTTTATCAGGCACCTTATATTGTGAGAAGCCAGAGGTCTTTGATCGTAATTTATTAAGAATGGAACCTTTATCTGTTTCAATGCGGGTTTCACCGGGAAAATCAAATGGCACCGACAAAGAAAAAATCAGGAAATTCAGAGCATGCTGACGTGTGCCTGTTAGTTTTTCTTCTAACGAATTACGACTGCTCGTAACCTCTTTAACTGTATGCATGGCTGTGTAAAAACGAATGCGGCAATCTCGATAGGCTCCCGAATGATGCTCAGAAATGGTAATATTGCCAGTATGTGTCAGCCCCTCATCACGCAAATGAGCAGCTTGAAGGGCGGCAAATCCGTCATTCTCATCAGGGCTGAAATAGGGAGCAAAATGTTCGTCGATAGCCTGCTTGACCCAATCGAGCGGATCATCAGCGAGCTTATATAAGGGCCACCAGCCTGCCAGTAACAGTCCAATTTCACCAAATATCAGGATAAGTGCAAATATAGATTTACTATTTTCTGAGCTATATTGGATTGATAAATCCCATACAAACCAAGCCAGAATACCGGCTAATATGGCAATGATAGTTACAAGATAACCAAGCCGCTCATAACGCTTATACAGCTGTTTATATTGTATCAAATGCGGTACAACATGCTTTTGCCAATGCACATCAAACCCAGCTTCATATTGTGTTGTCTCTGCAAATACTGTCATTAGACCCACCCGTCTCAAATTACTGCCTGCCAACTTTACTTGCAGTATCAAATGATAATTATCATAACTTGTTTAGGTTTTGTGAACGATTTTCGAGATAATAGCGCACGCAATCCTGTATCCGTCGAAATCTGTCACCACCTAGATGCACACCACCAAACCAGCGTGTTACAATAACGAGTTGGTCTGTGAGCGCCTCTCGCTCAAGCATACGCAAAATAACCATGCCAGCACCTGATTCACCATCATCATGTTTGATAGGCCCGTCTGCTGATGATAAAAGGGCCCAGCTATTATGGGTGGCTTTAGCAAATTTTTTGCCGCGTCGAAGCTGCTTTAGTGCCGCCAACGCCTCTGCTTTGCTAGTACATACACATCCGGAGACAGCGTATTTAGAGCCTCTATCTGTCAGGATGTGATCAAAAATTTCCACAACACGCAACCATAAGGCTTATCAATTAGATTTGATAGGTGGCGACAGCATCACCCAGACTCTTGAAGTCAGGGACAACGCCCAAGCCAGGTCCATCACTGGCATATAGCTTTCCATCACGTGTATAGGCACCGCCAATACCTGTAGACCGCGTATTATAATGCATTAAATCAGTAGTATTTTGCAAAAATTCCTCTGCTGTAGAGGCAGCAAAATGGGCGAGTGTCGCCGTGCTGATTTCACCGCCCCAGGTATCCTCAGCAACAACAGCCATGCGGTTATCAACCAGAAAATCACGGACACGCCGTGCCTTTGATAGCCCGCCAAGATTGGAGATTTTCAAACAACAAATCTCAGCACCTCTATCCGCAACAATCCTCTGCGCCATATGGATGCCTGTCACACATTCATCTAGCTTCATTGGCTGTTGTGCAACGCGGCGCACCTGCTGACATTCTTCATAGGTCTGGCAAGGCTGCTCAAGTATATAGTCTAAATCTTGGGTAGCACGGGCAACTCTGATGGCATTATCCACCCGCCAGCCTTGATTAGCATCAGCCATTGCCTTTTCACCTGGCTTCAAAAGTGGCACCGCTTGCTGAATGCGCTCTATATCGACTGTCCAATCCTGCCCAACTTTAATCTGAAACTGGCGGTAACCTGCTGCACGATGCGCATCTAATTCTTCGATTGTTTCTATTAGAGATTTTTGCGGTGCCACACGATACATAGGCGCGCCATCAGTCAACTTGCCACCTAATAGCATCCAGACAGGCTGTCCAGTTGCCTGTCCTAGAATATCCCAACATGCCGCATCAAATGGCGCCTTAGCATAGCCATGTCCCTGTATTGTGTGATCCATAATGCGTTCAATATGTGAAAGCTGCCTTGGATCCTGCCCAAGAAGCTTCGGCGCTATGAGACGAGCCGCAGCCTCCACGCCTTCTGAATGGGCAATCATGTAATTCTCACCACATGGTGTAAATTCTCCACAACCTGAAAGGCCTGCATCTGTCTCAATGACAACAACAGAGGCTTGGGCAACAGATAAAGGATTACCAGCACCCCATACATATGTACCGCCCACATAAGGCAGTGCTGTTTTATAGATTGAAATTTTCGTGATTTTCATAATTTTACCTTTGGGCACGTTCCCATGAATTATGTGTAAAAGGTTCATCATTAGCAGCTGCCAATGGCGCCCTGCCTAAAATATGATCAGATGCTTTTTCCCCTGTCATAATAGAGGGGGCATTCAGATTACCATTTGTGATCCGCGGGAAGAGAGAGGAGTCAGCACAATATAACCCTTCTGTGCCTATCACATGGCAATCTGGCGCCACTACTGCCATTGGATCAGTTTCAGCGCCTAACTTGCAAGTGCCACAAGGATGATAGGCAGATTCCGCATTCTGCCTGATAAACGCATCTAAATCAGCATCACTCGTTGCATCATCACCTGGCTGAATTTCCTTGCCACGATAGGCATCAAAAGGGGCTTGCCCTAAAATCTCTCGCGACAGGCGGAGCGCTTTGCGGAATTCAGGCATATCATCTGGATGGCTTAAATAATTGAAACGAATTTCCGGATGTGTCTCTGCC
>WTHY01000074.1 GCA_011522945.1 Alphaproteobacteria bacterium | reverse complement strand
ATGTAATAGAAATATCAGCACCCCAGAAAATTCTTATAATTTTTCAACATCCAATCGGTTAGAAAGACCATGAAGAACAGACGTTTCGCATAACAATAGAGAGCTGCCCATTAGCCTCAGCATCAACTTTGGCATGTGAGAGATGATATCTCCATTAATGACGGTTTTTTCAAACAGTCAAATACAACAGAACTTGATGCCAGGTCTAAACCTTTATGGTTTCAGAAGGAAATAAAACAGACATTACAGCGCTCTTGTTCGGCCCCTTGCCGGTTAAATTAGAGATGATGGCTTAAAAGAACATAATACATAACTGCTGCTCACTGTTTTCACTCTGACAAAACTTCAAGTTTCACATGTGAAAACTTAATACCATTATCATCTTTTTCCGGTGTGCTAGAAGAGCCAAATGTCTTGCTGTTTACATGAAACGCCATCATTCCAAAATTATTCACATTACTTTGCGCATCATTATAACTGAAGCTTGTCATTTCCCCGTCTTGATTTAGCAATGTAGCAGACAAGAGGAGTCCGGCCTCAGTTTTACGTAATTTGAAAACAGCCTGATATGTGGTGTTTGGTTTAAAGGTAAAACTGTCACCGCCTTCTGCTAATAACTTATAACCTTGATATGTCCCCATAAGGCGGCCCAAACGTTTTTTGCGAATATGCCTGCGTACTTCAACATTATTCAAAGTGGGATCGTCACGATTAACATCAAAGGTAAACATATAGCCCGGCAAACCATTATAAAGCTCATTTGGGGCGCCAGATGAGGCTGATAAATCAGCCTCTAATTCAGCTCTTTCCAGCCTATCATGGAAGCCAAACCGAAGTGCATCCATACGATCAGAACCGACAGTATCAGGCGTTGTGAACGCCACTATGGCTTGCAGAGTTTGGCCATCAGATAAGGTTTGAGGAGTAAAAGTTGTTCGAATGCCTCGTCCAGCACCACCAGAAACAAGCCCTAATTGACCAGGAGCAATATCAATGGCAGAGCTAGCACTTGTCGTCCACCAAATCCCATCAAGCTCATCTACGCCTCCTGTTCTATCACCATCAGCAAATCTATCATCCATGATGATGCCAGGCTTTGCCGGATGCGGCGGTGTGCCCTCTGATTCAAGCGCTTCAGCGCGCGCTTTTTCTTCGGCTATAACTTTTTCAATCCATGCCCCTTTTGGCGGCGCGTCATGTTCATAATCCAGCTTATAAAAAGTGACCATATCAAAATCACGTTCTGGATAAGGGCTTGAATTATTCCCTGTATAAGCGCCTGCTTTAAAGAACATAAATTCATCATCAACGCTAAAGCCACTTGCGCTCATATCAAAAGGGTCAGCTTTTATCTCTGTGCCATCTTCCTTAATAATTTTGACATTCAGATAGGGAATGATTTTATCACCTTCTACAATGCCCTCGGTGGAGATTTCATAACTAAAAATCTCATCAAGGGCGATGCCATCTTTGGGGTTTTTCGCTCTATCTGACCGATTTCCAACTAATGTCACCCACCTTTCTTTGCCAAGTGCAGGCGCATGTGCAAAATACAGCGAGCCGTTTTTATTGCCTGGTAATTTGCGATAATAAAGACGAATCGGTTCGTCATCTTTAGCATGAATTTGGCCAATGATAACGCGGCCGATTTGATAATCCTTGCCCATACGTGTAACTTGATTGACCGCAAGCGTTGCACGTAATGTGCCATCTACGCCTGCTGAATTAAATTTTGCTTCAAGTGGAGCCGATGAGAATACCCAATTATTCTTATTTGGATAATCATTTGCCCCTCTGGTTGCAATAGCATCATCACCACGGCGCAACATGCCGCGCAATTCGGTTCTGGTGTAGTTGGTGTTTTTCGATGTTTTAGCACCCGCAGGCGTCACTCTGAAGACCATACCGCCCGTAACAGGGTCAGTGTAAAAATAACGTTCATCTGTCCAACCCGCTGCTAGGTCTTTTTCATAGACTGAATCTGACTTGCCATCACCATTATCATCAGCAGGCGTTGTCACATACCAGCCAAGCAAATCAAAATTCTCGCCAGGGGTTTTTGCAGGGTCCAGGCCAAAAAGCCCTGTGGTGGCGCGCGCTGTTAAAACAGGTTTTTCTGGCTTGGCTACAAATGCTCCACATCCTGAAACAGCGACCTCTACTATGCTATTCCATTCATTTGAATCATTGCCTTCTGCGGCAATGCGGATAAATTGTGCTTGTATTGGGGTGATGTTATTTCGCTCAAAATCTACTGATGAACCGCTAGATAAGCTAACATCCACAATCTTTGTAAAGCTCTGCCCGTCTGGTGAGGCCTCTATTGCATAAGTCGCTTTGCGCTCATTACCTTTATACCAAGCAATAGATACTGATTTCACCAATTGTTGTGTGCCAAGATTTAACAGCAAGTATTTCGGCTCACCTTGGCCAAGATTTGACCAACGTGATTCAGGATCAAAATTCCCATCTAGCACGTTATGTGCGCCATAACTCTCATCAAACAAGCCATCATCGGTAGCCGAGATAATTGTCAGAGGGTTATCATCTTCACAGGCTATCGAAGCCAAAGCAAAATTACTGTGAGCAATTAATCCAATAGTAAGAGCACTAATTAGTGAAAAATACCGCATGGGAGTCTCCAGAGCAAAACATAGCATCATAAAAAATACTAGTATACTAGTTGAGACTGTCAAAGTATTTTCATAAGGAAATCACCAACGAAAAGCGTCAGAATTTAACCTATAGCTTAATAATTCCAGACAGTACCATCTTCGAGCCTGACAACCGGGTGACTGCCAGCCACATAGCTATATTTCTCTGCTTCTTTTTCGTCAAAATCGACACCAAGTCCTATATCATCACTGACATAAAATAGCCCTGACGCTAGCTTATGCTGTGAGGGAAAGAGCGCATCACATTCCTTTGTGCCAAGAACAAGATATTCTTGAATTCCAAAATTAGGCGCCCAGGCATTGAGATGGGCTTGGGCAGCCATAGAAATTGGGCTATGGCTTGGTGCACCATGAAAACCTGTGCGCACATTATGAAGGCCCGCAAGATCGACAATGCGTTTTACATGGGTGATGCCCCCTGCATACGTCACTGCAATGCGGATGTAATCAATAAGGTTGTTTTCGATAAGATGCTGGCAGTCATAAATGGAATTAAAAACCTCGCCAATAGCGATAGGCACCGTGGAATGTTGGCGCAGAAACTGAAGGGCATTTTGATCCTCTGCAGGTGTTGGATCTTCAAGCCAGAACAAACTCACAGGCTCAACAGATTTTGCAAAGGCAGCCGCCTCTCTCGGTGTCAGCCTGTGATGAACATCATGCAGGATTTTTAATTCAGGACCAAAATGCTCACGAATTCTGGCTAAGGCGTCAGGCATATATCGCATATAACGCTCTGTATCCCAAATTTCAATTTTGGGTTTTATCCCGCTGAAATCCGTAATAAAATCAGATTTACTGTCATCATCTTCTCGCACACCATATCCTGCCGTAGGCATATCAGGGATACCACATTGCACACGCACCGCTTTATAGCCTTGGTCTTTGTAAAAGGTGATATTATCAATCAATTGTTCAAGGTCAGAGCCCGTTGCATGGGCATAAACCAATGCGCTGTCCCTGCTTTTACCACCAAATAGCTGATATAAAGGCATATTGGCTAATTTGGCTTTAATGTCCCATAACGCGATATCAAC
>WTHY01000161.1:6751-12876 GCA_011522945.1 Alphaproteobacteria bacterium | reverse complement strand
TATGTTACCTCTCTGTAATATTCCAATTTCCGGGATGGTGTACCTGTTTCAGGGTCGCGCACATGACAATGCACAACCGCAGCCCCTACTTTTGCGGCGGCAATGGCCGAGTCAGCAATTTCTTTTGGGCTGCGTGGCACGTGAGGGGATTTATCCTGCGTACCGCCAGAGCCTGTTACAGCAGCTGTAATGAATAGTTTTTTACGCATCTGAAGGGGCATCTTACTTCCTCTCAATCCAGAAGGGAGAAACGTTTATTTTGAATTATCCTTTAACAAGACTAGCCAGCACACGCTGATTGCAGGCTGGTGCTATGTCATACAAATTCTAACAAACCCTATAATTTTCCAGCATCCTCGAGCACTTTACGCGCGACACGGAAGCATTCCAAAGCTTGTGGCACCCCGCAATAAATGCCAACAACATGAATGATGGCGCGGATTTCTTCGACAGACACACCATTATTTATGGCGCCTTTGCAATGGATTTCCCATTCATGCATTTTGCCGAGCGCGCCAATCATGGAGAGATTCATCATGGAGCGTGTTTTGGCATCAATCGCCTCATCACCCCAACCAAAGCCCCAGCACCAGCCAGTCATAGCTTCTTGAAATGGACGGGTGAAATCATCTGCTGCTGCTAAATTCTTCTCAACATATTCAGCCCCTAATGTAGCTTTGCGTTGCTCTAAACCAATTTTGAAAAAATCGTCCATCCAAGGCTCCTAATGATTTGGATTATGTAAAGTGTGTGCACTGTTCAATATGCTCATAATAACTAGTCAACAAGCATGTCTGCTAATCTTAATGATGTCCTGTTCCTGACTTCATATTCCCTGAGTGGTCATGTCCGCGCTTTCCGGCCTTTTCTACCAAAAACTCGACCATGACTTTGCCTGCCTTTTCAAACTCCATCTCGACAATAAACTTCTCACCAGCGACCATTTGTTTATCAAGCCCTCTAAACATCAGATGTAAGCCGCCTGGTTGAAATATAAACTCGGCTTCCTGCGGAACATCAATGCCGCCAGCTATTGCACGCATTTTCGAGACATCGCCCTCTTTAATCGTCTCATGAATTTCGACTTTTTTTGCAAAATTTGCAGTGGCCGTCACAAGCCTGTCATCCTCAAATCCGCCATTTATGAGCTTGAAATATCCAGCTGCCATCATGGCATTTGGCGCAGTTGCTCGTATCCAAGGGTGGTCAAAGATTATACCGCGCTTTGCTGTTTCATGTGCAAAGACACCCCAAGGTAGGAGGCATAGACATAATACACTAAATAAGCGGTTCATTTTCGTTTCCTTACCATCACTAAGTGTTTTCAAATTACGCCTTATAAAATGCTTGAGGCATCATCACCATCTGTCAAAAATAGTTATTTTTGGTGCAGCTCAATGGCTGCACACCTACCCAAGATTTTATTAGTCTATTTGTTTCGCAACAGCTTCACGCATCCAGCTATGCAAGGCTGCAATGGAATGTTCAGAGGCAACACCACCTTTAGGGTCCAGAACTAACGGGCCCGGACGATAGCCGCGGCTATTCAGGCCTTTCTGTACAGATTCTACGAGCCTGATATCTTCTTCTACTGTAGTTTGTCTATCTTGAACCGCAAGGTTCCGAATAGTCTCAGATTCCGCACCATCAATCGTGTACCAGCCGCGATAGACAACCACCTTATCCACATCAAGCGCTCGCCAATGATATGTGTTTAGCACATTACCAGGATAAACTTGAAATGAGAACATCGGCCATAGGAACCAGCTAGAATAATCCCCAGCGAACGCGTTTGCATCCATATCTATGGGATAGCTCATCTGGTCAAGATTCTGACATTCTGTAGTGTGACGCAAACAATGCCCTTGGGGCTGAATATCATATGTCTCAGGCTTCACAACACCTGTTGAAAATGTTGGGTGATTTAACGAGCAATGGTAGCACTCTGAATAATTTTCAACAGATAATTTCCAATTGCAGGTTTCTGGGATCTCAACAAATTCAATAGGCTTTAGCCTATCGATATGTGGCACGAAATCTGCAAGCTCTGCACGCACGCCAGGGAACCACTCATCCATAGGTGCGGCTTCAGGGTCCAAATTCACAAATAGAAAGCCATGGAAATTCTCGACACGCACAGAGGTTAGGCAAATATCTGATTTGTCAAACCCGGGAACCGAATCAATATTCGGTCCTGCTTTTAACTGACCATCTAGGCTGTATGACCAGGCATGATACGGACATGTAATTAAGCTAGAACGGCCAGAACCAGATAGCAGCTCATGTGCACGATGCATACAAACATTATAGAAGCAACGAATTTCCTCGTCTCTATCTTTGACACAGAACAAGCTTTCCCCAGCCAATTCAAAGGTGAAATACATACCGGGTTTTTCGACCTGAGACGCATGTCCGGCAAATTGCCAGCTGCGGAGAAATAGTCCGTTTTGCTCAGCCTTAAAAATAACAGGATCTGTGTAATAGCGCGCATCTAGCGCATGTACTATTTTATCAGTTTGAGCCATGTCTGTTCACCCTAATCACTATCGCCTGAAGATGGATACATCTCATTCACATACAGACCTAACTGATGGCGATGTTTGTTAAATGCGTCAATATTTGCAATCACCTCCGGCCCGGAATCTGCGATAATAAACGCCATCAACGCTTCTAGCAGAGCGATTGTTGAAAAGGTAGAACTAAAAAATTGCGGCGATTCTGTTTGCACGACAAACCGTAATTCTGCATCGGCGAAGATTGGCGCAGCTGGACTGTCTGAAATCGCAATCACTTTCAAACCTCTTGATTTTGCAAGTGACACAGCCTCCAGAACCTCAGCGCGATAGGGCTGAAAGGTAATAGCAAGCAACACATCTTCAGATGTTGCACGCGCCAGATCTTCCTGTGCAAGCGCCCCTTCACGCGGTATAGCCTGCATATTTTGAAAGCCCATATCACCTAAATAGACAAAATTCCGCACCAGTGTATTATTGATTCCCACACCCATAATGTAGGCCCGCCGCGCTGTACGAATCAGCTTGGCCGCCTCTTTCAGGTCTTTGGCGTGCAAACTTGCAAATGTTTGTTCAATATTATCAATCGCACTTTTCGCCAAATCTGCAAATAATTGGTTCATCTTGCCGCCAGCGCTCAATGATTGTAGCCAGCGCGCCCTGTCTGGAAAGTCTAAAGGGCCTCTCTCAACATCTTCTATAAAAGCAGATTTAAAATCCTCAAAACCAGAGCAACCCAAGGTTCGCGCTAACCGCACCAAGGTATTCGGCTTAACATCACAAGCAGTTGCAATTTGCCGCGCAGACATAATGGCGACTCGTTGCGGATTTTCGAGCACCCACTCAGCTGCCTTCCGTAGCTCGGTCGGCAATGTAGCGAGATTCTGACTAAGTTGCTCTAAATACGCTTGGGCAGATGTTAAATTTTGTACATTCATATCATTCATAGTTGACTATGGTACATATGTACAATTACCTTGTCCATAGTTCGAGGCAGATGCCGTAACGCAAACCCGTTTTTATTATGCACTGGAAGTATTAATGTCCGATTTACAGGCGACGGAAAGCCAACCCAACGAAACCAGCAATACCACACAAACAGGCACAGGGTCTGCTTTTGAAACACCATTGCCGTCAACAGCCAAGGTCGTGATTGTAGGTGGCGGCGTTATGGGCTGTGGTCTAGCCTATCATCTTATGCATGAAAGCCGAAAAGCTGAAACACCCCAGGATGAAAATTGGGGTGATGTCGTACTGCTCGAAAAAGCTGAATTAACCTCTGGTTCTACATGGCATGCTGCCGGTCAAATTACACATTCCACTTCAAGCTATGGGTTGGGGCGTTGTGTAGGATACAACATTGATCTATACGCTGGCGAATTAGAAGCTGAGACAGGTGTCTCTGTGACCTGGCATGGCTGCGGCTCATTCAGACTAGCCTATACTGAAGATGAGATGGATTGGCTTGAACACACAATGAGTGTAGGCAAGGCACTTGGGTTTCCTATGTCTCTTGTCGGCCCAGAGGAAATCGCAAAACATCATCCCTATTATAATTTAGAGGGCGTATTAGGCGCTTTACATACTCCAGATGACGGCCATGCCGACCCATCTGGTGTTACACAGGCTATGGCAACAGGCGCGCGCAATTTAGGTGCGAAAATCATCCGCCGCTGCCGCGCAACAGATATTAAGCAGCAACCAGATGGTCGCTGGCTGGTCTCTACCGAAAAAGGCGACATCCTATGTGAGCATGTTGTAAATGCAGGTGGTACCTATGCACGTCAAATGGGTGAATGGTCAGACTTACAATTGCCAATGACCAGCATGACACATCATTATTTTGTCACAGATACAGTGCCAGAATTCAAAGACCTGGACAAAGAATTGCCTGTCATTCGTGATGACAAGCTTGTCTCTGGCTATATCAGAATGGAGCAAAAATCCGGCCTTATCGGGATTTATGAGAAAGAAAATCCGAACACAGTTTGGGAAGACCATTGCCCGTGGGAAGCTGAAAACGAGCTTTTTGAAGCAGATTATGACCGCATCATGCCATGGCTCGAAAATGCCTTGGACAGAATGCCTATATTTGCTGAGCTTGGCATTAAACGTGAAGTGCATGGCGCCATTTCGCATCCACCTGATGGCAACCCGCTTATTGGCCCTGCACCTGGTGTTGAGAATTACTGGTGTTGCTGTGGCACACAAATCGGCATTGGCTGGGGACCTGGCCTGTCTAGGGAACTTGCGAAATGGATGGTTCATGGCGCTGCTGATGTATCTATGCGGGAATTTGACCCAAGACGCTTTGGTAGCTACGCCGAACCAGACTGGCAGGTGACAAAGGCGAAAGAGGATTATTGTCTTCGCCATGAAATTCCATTCCCGCATTTCAACAGGCTGGCGGGTCGCCCTGTAAAACCAGGGCCTCTTTATCAAAGGTTGCTCGAAAAAGGTGCTGTCTATGAAGAGGTCTATGGACATGAACGCCCGCGTTGGTTTGCAACAGGCGACATGCCGCAAGAGGACCAATATTCTTTCCGCCGCAATGCTGTACATGACCAAGTTGCAGCTGAAGTTGCAGCTGTACGTAACTCTGTTGGTGTCATGGATATCACTGCCTTTACAAAGGTCGAAGTCTCTGGCCCAGATGCAGAAGCAGCCCTTGATAGACTTGTCGCAAATCGATTGCCGCAAAAAACTGGCGGTATCACCCTCACACATCTTTTGAATAAACGTGGCCGTATCGAAGTAGAAGTCACCATCATCAAACTAGATGAGAACCGCTACTATCTCGTTTGTGCCGCCTTTTTTGAACAGCGGTTACTTGACCATATTCAATTTAACAGCAAATCAGCAGATATTTCCGTGCGCTGCCTTTCAGAAACATGGGGAGCCCTGGCGTTACAAGGACCAAATGCACGTAAAGTATTGGCGCAAACAACTGATGCAGATCTTGATAATGCCGCCTTCCGGTGGTTAAGCGCGCAGGAAATCACTATTGCCGGCCATAAGGTATGGGCACTTCGCCTGTCTTATGCAGGTGAACTTGGCTGGGAAATTCACGGCGACAATGCTGCTATCTTGGATATTTATGATGCGTTCTGTGCCGCGGGTGCAGAATACGATATCCGTGATTACGGCTCTTTTGCGATGAATGCGATGCGTATGGAAAAAGCATTTAAAGGCGCAGGTGAGCTGACAAATGAAGTCACCTTGCCAGAAGCAGATGTCATGCGTTTTGTGAAGCTAGACAAAGGGGCATTTATTGGACGTGATGAGACGATAGCCAGCGCAGAGGATGATAGCAAAAAATGGGTTTGTGCCTATTTAAGCATCGAAGCTGATGGTGTGTCAGACGGTCATGGCGGCGAAGCCGTATTACATAAGGGCCAACGTGTAGGCGCGACAAGTTCTGTCGCATATGGTCATACTGTCGGCCAGATCTTGGCATTTGCTTATATCCATCCAGATGCGGCAATACCTGGCACAGAGCTGGAAGTGGTGATTATGAATGAGAACCGTAAAGCTATCGTTTGTGCTGATGCTGTCTATGACCCTGAGAATCTGAAGCCTAGATCCAATGATTGAGGCAGCAAATAAGGGCAT
>WTHY01000161.1:0-6651 GCA_011522945.1 Alphaproteobacteria bacterium | reverse complement strand
TTGGGGGACTAGATTGATGCAATAGACTGGTGCGATAGACTGGTCTGTGGATATTATTTGGCACATAACCATAGATGAGCGCTTGCTCCTTAGTAGTGCCGCGTTTGAGAGAGGACGTATTATGCAACAGACAATGCGTGCAATGGTTTTGATGGGACATGGCGGGCTGGACCAGCTCGTCTATCATGAAAATTGGGTAATGCCTGAACCTAAGGCTGGTGAAGTCCTCATCAAGGTCAGCGCCTGCGGTCTGAATAATACTGATGTGAATACCAGAACTGCCTGGTATTCCAAATCTGTGGAGGACAGCACCACAGGGGACGCATTTGCAGATGCAGATAGTGCTGATGCCACATGGGGCGGCGCACCTATAACACTCCCGCGCATCCAAGGGGCAGATGTTTGTGGCGAGGTTATGGCTTGTGGCAGTGGCACAGACCAGTCTCTCCTTGGCAAAAGAGTCATGATTGATACATGGTTACGTGATTGGGATGAGCCGAATAATTTGAATAAGACAGGCTATTATGGGTCTGAATGTGATGGCGGCTTTGCCGAATTCACGAAAGTTGATGCGCGCCAGGTTCATATTGTTGAGTCAGATATGTCTGACACAGAAATTGCAACCTTCGCAACCTCGTCAATAACAGCAGAAAATATGCTGAATCGAGCTAATGTTGGTGCTGGAGACTCTGTTTTGATAACAGGCGCTTCTGGCGGCGTTGGCTCAGCGCTAGTGCAATTAGCCAAAAGACGAGGCGCAACAACAATTGCTATGGCAAGTGCTGCAAAACAGACAGCCTTACAAGAAGCGGTGGCACCGGATGTCATTTTGGACCGCGCGCCAGAAAATCTAGCTGATGCGCTTATGCAGGCAACAGGCAAAGATACTGTATCTGTTGTTGCTGATGTGGTTGGCGGTAATGGTTTTGGCCAGCTGATAGATCGCCTTGCAAGAGGTGGGCGATATACTTGTGCTGGCGCTATTGCAGGCCCAATGGTTGAGATGGATCTGCGTACCTTCTATTTACGTGATTTGACCTTCACAGGGGCGACAATCGTACCAGTCGGTATTTTTGCAAATCTAGTAGGTTATATTAACAGAGGGGAAATCAAACCGCTTCTGGCTGAAACCTACCCGCTAGAAGCGCTACGTGACGCCCAGCAAAGCTTTATCGACAAAGCACATATAGGTAATATTGTCGTTCAACCATGAAGATAGCGCGCATCGAAATTTATGGAACGCACCTACCTTATGCTGGTGGCAGCTACGGTCTGTCTGGAGGGCGTAGCTATACAGGTTTCGATGCGACCTATGCCCGTGTGATAACAGATACGGGGCTAGAAGGCTGGGGGGAAACCACACCATTTGGCGCCACCTATATTGCCGCGGATGCGACAACAGCTAGAGCGGCTTTAGACACATTAGCGCCAGCATTGATAGGCCAAGACCCTAGGGCCTGTGATGCCATTTATGGTGCTATGGATGCTGTCATGCGTGGACAGCGCCATGCAAAAACAGCCCTTGATGTGGCATGTTGGGATATTGCAGGCAAAGCGGCCAACCTACCTGTATACACCTTACTGGGCGGCCAGCAAGCTATGGCAGAAAACACGCCAATTCCGGTGATATCCTCTATTCCGACTGACACGCCAGACGAGATGCGGCGCAACATAGGGCGCCACAGACAAGCTGGCTTTATAGGCCATTCTATCAAGATTGGTGCCGCTGAGGAAGATGGTGGGCCCGCTTTAGATGCAGAGCGCATCTCTGTTTGTCTTGCAGACAGACGGCCTGGCGAATGGTTTTTAGCAGATGCAAATGGCGGTATGAGACCAGAACAATTGCGACGCCTATTTGCACTTCTGCCAGATGGTCTTGATTTTGTTGTTGAAGCGCCCTGTGCTAGCTGGGCAGAAACCATGTCCATACGCAAAGCATGCCCCTATCCGATGCTGCTGGATGAGCTGATTGAAACTGAGGCGGATATTATCTCTCTCATCAAGCATGATGTAGCTGATGGCGTCGGCCTAAAAATTTCTAAGCAAGGTGGCCTGACACCCTCGCGTAAACAACGTGATATTGCCTTGGCAGCAGGGTTGGTCATTTCTGTTCAGGAAACCGTTGGCTCTGAAATTGCCTTTGCTGCTTTGTTGCACATGGCGGCGGCAACCCCGCGCCATAGCCTCAGATGCGCACTAGATACGCGTGCTATGGTATCAAAATCTGTGGCGGCGTTTGATGCCCCAATCATTCAAGGTGGCGTTACACCGCCTAATTTACCAGGCCTTGGCATAAAGGTAGACATAAAGACTATGGGTGCGCCGCTTGCGGTCTATGGAGCTAGCTAAGATGAAGATTTCTGCCATCACAGTCTTTCAAATAGACCTGCCGCTTTCTGAGCCATATTATCTTTCTGGGGGCCGGTTAAAATTTGAATTGCTAGACTCTACATTTGTGCGCATAGACACAGATGAAGGCCTTACTGGCTGGGGAGAGGCCTGCCCGTGGGGTCATACATATCTGCCAGCACATGGACCAGGTGTGCGCGCCGGAATTGAGACACTAGCCCCTGTTTTAATCGGTACAGACCCCCTTGCACTTGATGCCCTCAATCGACTAATGGACGTGACATTACCAGGCCACCCCTATGTCAAATCTGCAATTGATATGGCCTGCTGGGATATTTTAGGACAGAAAGCTGGCTTGCCCTTATGGAGGTTACTAGGCGGTGATACAGCAACGGCTGTGGCGGTAAATTCGTCCATTTCAACTGGCACACCAGACGAAATGATATCCCTTATTCAAAAAGCCAGTGCCAAAGGATATCGGACACATTCAGCCAAAATTGGTGGGACTGACATAGCCCAAGATATCGAGCGGATCGAAGCTATCACAGCGGCTCTACCTGCGGATGAACATGTGACATTTGATGTGAATCGGGCATGGCTACCAGCAACAGCCATACAGGTTTTAAACAGCGTGTCTGCCCGCGATTGGGTAGAGCAACCTTGCCAAACTTTGGGGGAATGCGCCCATGTAGCAAGCCGCGTGGCCCAGCCCATAATGCTAGATGAATGCATGCATGATTTTAGCGATCATCTACAAGCTTGGAAAATCGCTGCTTGCGAAGGTGTAAAGGTTAAGCCAAACCGTTTAGGCGGGCTGACAAAAGCAAAGCAAGTCAGAGATTTTGGTGTATCTATTGGCTGGCAGATGCATATTGAGGATTTAGGCGGCTCTGCCTTAGCTGATACAGCGGCTATCCATCTGGCAGCTTCGACACCAGATGCGAATAGGCTAGCTAGCTGGCTGTGTCATTATCATCTTTCAGTAGACCCGGTGCCAGGGCAAGGCGCTCGTAATATAGATGGCTTCGCAACGCCACCATCAACACCAGGATTGGGTGTTATTCCAGATGAAGCGCTCTTAGGCGCACCCATTGCAACCTATCGCTAGGAGGACCAGTGATGACCATTAAAGCGCTCACACTCTATGAAATCCAGCTTACCTCACATCAGCCTTACCATATGTCAGATGGCAAAACGGCTGACAGCCTTCCGTCTCTTATCTTGAAGATAGATACTGATGACGGGCTAACAGGATGGGGCGAGTTATGCCCTCTGCCACATTATCTGGAATCCTATCCAGGCGGTGTATTGCCTGCGCTTGAAGATATGGCACCAGTTTTGATTGGAGCTGATCCTGTAGGCCCTGAAGCCTTGATGTCAAAGTTGAATATGCATTTGCTTGGACATGTTTATGTCAAATCCATCATTGATATAGCTTTGTGGGATATCACTGCAAAGGCAGCTAATCTGCCACTATATCGGTTGTTAGGCGGGCTACAGCAAGAAGAGATGCCACTCTACCATTCCATCACATGTGTTGCGCCCGAAGAGATGGCTGCCATCGCCCGTGAGAGTTATAAATCCGGTATTCGTCAATTTCAGGTCAAGCTTGGCGCTGATCAGAATTGGGAAGCGGATGTGGCGCGCATGCGCCTTGTACGTGAAGCTGTTGGGCCAGGACCGCTTGTCTATGGGGACTGGAACAATGGCAGCACCACCTTAGATGCCATTCGCACTGCGCGTATGATTAGCGATATGGATGTGATGCTTGAACAGCCCTGCCCAACCATTGAAGAATGTGCATCTGTAAAGACCAGCACTGGTCTGCCAATGAAACTGGATGAAGCTGCCTATGATATGGCAAGTCTGATGCAAGGCTATCAGGCTGGTTGCATGGATGCCGTAGCGATTAAATTATCGAAATTCGGTGGCATTTCTGCATGCCGTCAGGCACGTGATTTCTGCGCTTATATTGGCAGCAAAATGTGTATCGAAGATACATGGGGCAGTGATGTTACGACAACAGCTGCTTTACATCTCGGCGCCACTACACGCGCACGTAATCTGCTCAATGTATGTGATCTTTCTGGCTATGTAAGCCCGCGCCTAGATGAGGCTGGGCCAACACGCAAAGATGGGAAAATCAAAATCCCACATAAACCAGGCATTGGCATCACACCGAATCCGGACATTCTTGGCCAGCCTATAGCTAGCTTCTAACGACTATCAGAAAGCACCATTATCATGAACGACCTTTCGCTCCATGAACGCGCCCAGCATGTTTTACCTGCCGGTGGCTTTGGGAATTTTGACCCATCCATTATGATTGCCTCTGGTGATGGTGCCTATGTTGAGGCTGCTGACGGCACGCGCTATATTGATTACCTTATCGGTTCAGGTCCGATGATTTTAGGACATGGACATCCTGAGGTTCTGGATGCTGTTCATAGCCAGCTTGATAAGGGCATGACATTTTTTGCCAATAATCCAGCTGGTATCGCGCTGGCAGAAGAGATCATCTCAGCAGTGCCGTCAGCAGAACAGCTGCGCTATGTGAGCTCAGGCGGTGAAGCTGACATGTATGCTATGCGCCTAGCGCGCGCCTATACCGGCAGAGATAAAATCCTGAAATTTGAAGGCGGCTATCATGGTATGAGCGCAGAAGCTCAGATGAGTCTGGCGCCTGCGCAACTTGTGAATTTTCCGGCACCTGTGCCAGATTCAGCTGGTATCCCTCAAACTGTGTCTGATGAAATGCTCATTGCCCCTTTTAATGATGAAGCATTTGTTGAATCTCTTGTCGCAGAATATGCAGATGAAATCGCCTGTATCATTGTTGAACCTTTACAAAGGCTGATACCACCAGCGCCTGGCTTTTTGGCATGTTTGCGCAAGCTCTGCGACAAACATGGTATTTTGCTTGTTTTTGATGAGGTCGTCACAGGCTTCCGTTTTGATTATGGCGGGGCACAAACACTCTATGGGGTTACCCCAGATATCACTACATTAGGCAAAATTATTGGCGGCGGCTTTCCTCTGGCAGCGCTTGTCGCAAGCTCAGACATCATGGCACATTTTGATAAAGCAAAGGTCGGCGCCGAAGGCTTTTTGATGCAGCTTGGCACGTTAAGCGGTAATCCGGTTGCCTCTGTTGCGGGGTTGAAGACTTTGGAAATCCTACGCCGCCCGGGCACCTATGAGACTTTGCGGTCTACCGGCCAAAGGCTTATGGATATGATGCATGAGAATCTGAGGGATGTTGGTATCCCTCATCAGATCGTAGGCGACCCTACATTATTTGATGTTGTCTTCACAGAACATGATGTACGCAATTACCGAGATGTCAAAAGCAGCAATGCTGCCCAAACAGCTATATTTAACAAAGTCTTGCGTGAAAATGGCATTTTAAAATCACCCGGCAAACTTTATGCGCATCTTGCTATCACAGAAACTGAACTGGACATGACAAATGCAGCTGCTGCGCGAGCAGCAAAAGCTGTTGCTGAAATGCCAAACTAGCTTGACTTAGTCAGCAGATTGGTCAGTGATAACAAAATCAAAAACACAAGAGGAGCGCGACTGTGGAGCAAGTTTCCTTTCGCCGGATGGATGAGGGCACAAAAGAAGATTACGCACTCTTGCACCGCTATGAATCTGACTATGTAGCTGCGCTGCCGGACAGGTTGTTGGTGGCGCTAAAACGACTTGATGAGTCCCTAGCTGGCTACCAGGTCAGCAGACTTGAGCATTCCTTGCAGAGTGCCACGAGAGCAGAAGCAGATGGTGCTGACATTGAGCTTGTTGTTGCCGCATTGGTCCATGATTTAGGAGACGAATTATCGCCTGAAAATCACTCTCAGCTGGCAGCAGCGATCATGCGCCCCTATGTAAGAGAAGAGGTCACATGGATCCTAGAGATGCATGGTGTGTTTCAATATAAATATTATGGTGACAAAATCGGCTTAAATCCAGATGAACGAGAGCGCTGGAGAGACCATAAATATTTCAATAGCTGTGAGCGATTTTGCCGTGACTGGGATCAGATGGCATTTGACCCAGACTATCCGTCAAAGCCGCTAAGTTACTTTGAGCCGATGTTAAGGGAAATCTTCTCTAGACCGCCATTTGATCCAGATATCTTATATCCAGAAAGCACCTGATAGGAATGCGCCTGCTACAGGCCAGTATTATCAACCAGCAGATCAAATCACATATATGAAATCACTATATCTAGATAGCAAAGCGGGGCAACCTCGAGTGAGCCTGCGAGATAAGCATTTCAGTAAAGCCATACAACACAAA
>WTHY01000162.1 GCA_011522945.1 Alphaproteobacteria bacterium | reverse complement strand
GCATTAGCTAGCCTTCCGCATATGATTTTGCACAAGTGCCTGAACAGATGACATATTATTATCACAGCGCAACATCGCGTCTTCACGCGCCATTAAATCTGAGAGAGACTCTGGCAAGTCAGGCATAATACCTGTGGCAGATTCCACAGCTGTAGGAAATTTAGCAGGATGTGCACAGGCAAGGCTGATGACAGGCACATCATTTGGTATGGTTCCATCTTGAATTGCCCTGCGCGCGGCACCAAGACCGACGGCACTATGTGGATCAATTAGCATACCTGTCTCTTTCAGGAGGGTGTCTATTTCCATTGCTGTTTCAGCATCATCCAAACGATAGGCAGAAAAGGCATCACGGGCACGCGCCATTAAGCTATCAGAGACTTCAAAACGCCCTGTTTGCGCAAAATCCTGCATCAGAGCAGCACAGGCCATACCATCTCTATCAAGCAATTCGAAAAGCAGCCGTTCAAAATTTGACGATACCTGAATATCCATAGATGGGCTTGTTGATGGGATAACAGCTTCTCTTGTCATCTCACCACTATTGAAAAACCGGGTCAGGATATCATTTTGGTTGGATGCAACTACTAGCCGTTCAATCGGCAAACCCATCTGACCAGCTACCCAGCCGGCAAACACATTTCCAAAGTTACCTGTTGGCACCGAGAAAGCGACTTTTTGCGCAGGCGCACCTACTTTTAATGCTGATGTGAAATAATAAACAATCTGCGGCATTAAACGTGCCCAATTAATAGAATTCACTGCAGATAGATGTACAGAGTCTCTAAACGCCAAATCATTGAAGCAGGACTTCACAAGATGTTGGCAGTCATCAAAATCACCCGTGACGGCAACTGCATGCGCACCCTCAGCAATTACTGATGTCATTTGCTTTTGCTGAACAGGCGAGACACGTCCATCAGGAAAAAGGATGAATACATCAACCATGTCTCGATTTTTAAAGGCTTCCAGAGCCGCTGAACCAGTATCACCGCTTGTTGCGCCTAGGATAACGGCACGACGCCCCTGTGTTGCAAGTGCTCTATCAAAAATGCGTGATAGAAACTGCATCGCATAATCTTTAAAGGCAATTGTTGGCCCGTGAAACAGCTCAAGCACATGCAGTCTTTCGGACACTTGTTTTACCGGCGCAACATCAGGGTCTGTAAAATCACCATAGGCAGAGCTCGCGAGAGCAGTCAGCTCTGCTTCATCTACCTCTCCATCTGTGAATTTTGCCATAACACGCCCGGCAATTGCTGCATAAGACATGTCTGCCATCTCAGCGATTTCAGCGTCTGTGAAGCGAGGAATCTCTGTGGGCAGGTATAAACCACCATCTCGCGCTAACCCGTTTAGGAGCGCGTCCTGGAAAGAAATAGGACCATCTTGTCCACGCGTTGAAATATACTGCATGTTAAGCATCACCCTTTTTGGTGTCTGAATCTTGTTTGCGAGCAAATGATAGGCGGCCTTGCGCATGATGATACGCGCCATATACCCCGATTAAGGACAATGCCAACCCGTACCATGTCAGTGCATAATTCAAATGTGCATTTGGCACATCAATCTTTATCTCTGCTGCGATGGGCAGTGTAATTACCTCACCCTCGCGGATAGCATCAACATAATATTGTGTTATCATATCCTGCCTTTTTAGAAAGGCTGACATTTCATTTGGTTTGAGTGTGAACCAAAATCCTCTTTCTGGTTCATTCTCAGGTACGAAATAACCTTTACGCTGCGGTCGACGAATAATGCCATTTAGCTCAACTTCGCCCTCAGTTATTGAAAATGGACGTGTCTCAGGCTCACGATAAGCTTCAGACACCCATCCACGATTCACCAGAAGTTCCAAGCCGTCATTTGTTGTAAACGGCGTCACGACGTGAAAGCCAGCATTACCTTCATAGGTACGGCCTGTCAGAAAAATCTCAGCCTCATGGTTGAAGATACCGCGCGCAGAAATACGCTGAAACTCAGTTTTTTCAAGATCAACATTCCCTTTCGGAAGAGCCTCTGGCTTAGCAGATGTTCGCGCTGTAAAATCAGCGATTAGCGCTGTCTTTTCACCGAGATGCTGAACCTGCCAGCTGCCAAGCATTATGAGGATGATCAGCGCTGGGACTGAAATCAATGTAGGCCATAATAAAGGTCTGAATTTCATATTCTTATCCTGAGTATCAACAAAGCCCAATTTTGTGCATAAGCGCCATAAGATTTGGACTTACTGTCATATAAGCTATCTCTCACAGCTTTCAAAGGTTTATGGTCTTTGTTAAGCGCCATAATCCATGACAGTTTCTATAATACCTATTTACGTATAATTTTCGCGCCACTCAAACGACAAATAGCCTACCTTTGCAGGTAGGCTATTTTGATTAGAAATGATTAGTGGAAAAAAGTTATCAACCACCCCACCAGTAAACAGCTACAAATAGGAACAGCCATACGACATCCACAAAGTGCCAATACCAAGCTGCAGCCTCAAAGCCAAAATGCTGCTCTGACGTAAAATGCCCAGCATAGCTGCGCAACAAACATACAAACAGGAATAATGTACCTACAATCACATGGAAGCCATGGAAACCCGTCGCCATGTAAAAGACTGAAGGGTAAATGCCATCTGTGAAGGCAAATTTCGCATGATCATATTCAACGGCCTGAAGTGTTGTGAATAATGCGCCGAGCGCCACAGTGATAATCAGACCAACATTGAAATCGCGGCGATTGCCATGCTGCAATGCATGGTGCGCCCATGTCACAGTACAACCGGATAGCAGCAGAATAACTGTGTTGATCAGCGGCAAATCAAACGGGTCAAATGTCTTGATACCTTCTGGTGGCCAAATACCGTCATTCGGGAATAAGGCACGGTCGAAGAATGCCCAGAAGAATGCCACAAAAAACATGATTTCTGACGCAATGAATAGCATCATGCCATAGCGCATACCAATCTGTACGATAGGTGTATGATGCCCCTGATGTTCCGCCTCACGGATAATATCACGCCACCACATAAACATGGTTAATAGCACAAGGCCAAAACCGGCTGCCAAAGTATACACACCATAGGCGTGCTCGTGCATGAACATAACAGCGCCAATGGCCAAGACAAAACCAGCTGCAGAGCCTACCGCAGGCCATGGGCTTGGTTCTACCAGATGATACGGATGTTGTTGTGCACCACTCATTTTCGTCTCCTTGAAAAAGCCCAGTCCCCTCCGACCAGTGCAGCTTCTTTTATAAATTCAATCTCTCTAATCAACTTCCCGCAAGCGGAAAAAACGTATAGGACAGGACGATTTCATCCACATCCTGTGTATTTGCATCTGAAGCAATTTCAGGGTCAATAAAGAAGCTTACAGGCATATCTACTGACTCTCCAGGTGCAAGTGCTTGCTCTGTAAAGCAAAAACACTCAATCTTCATAAAATATGGGCCAGCCTTTTGAGGTGTGACATTAAAAGTGGCTGTTCCTGTCGTAGTTTCGCCAGACAAGTTGGTTGCGCGATAATTCACAATAACTGTTTCACCAGGCGCCATGGTAACTGGCTCTGATACCGGCCGAAAATCCCATTTCAGAGCGGGATTTACATTTGAATCGAACCGCACCTTAACTGGATGATTATTTAAAATATCCTGCGACGCTTCAGAAGCTACCTGTGTTGTACCACCAAAACCTGTCACACGACAGAATAAGTCATATAAGGGCACTGA
>WTHY01000035.1 GCA_011522945.1 Alphaproteobacteria bacterium | reverse complement strand
GCAGTGGACTAGTCAAATAATTTTATCAGCATAGTCTGTAAAATCTTGTTGGGGCTTTGTAGCTCATGCAGTAATTTTACAAGATGTTCGCATTCCTATCATCTGGCCCAAAGTGAGAGGCAGCTATGGATCATCCATTTTTAACAGAAAAATTTGCCCCCTGCCCGCAAGATTTACTGAGCGCAGCCCGCAATGCTGGGCCTGTCCGTATGCTTGTTGTGCAAGCAGCTGCCCCCCTGCCAATGCAATCTGCATATGAAGCGCATCTTGCTGGGATCGCCAATCCAATTCTAATCGGAGACAAAGCTGGCATTATGGCCGAAGCAGATAAGCTTGGCTGGGATATATCAGATACTGAAATCGTCGAACCAGAGGGTAATGGGGAGCAGGTCTGCGCAGCAACGGCAGTCACAATTTTACAAGAACGTGGTGTTGTGGCATCTGAAAATCCCGATGGGATAGGGGCTATCCTAAAAGGCCAGCTTCATACAGATATCTTCATGGGTGCTTTACTGCAAAGAGATGCCGGTGTGCGGATTGGCAATCGACTTGTGCATGTCTTTGCCATTTACCCAGAGACAGGCGCGCCACTTCTGGTATCTGATGCAGCTGTCAATGTCGCACCAGATGTGAAGTCTCAGCAACAATCACTCATTGAAATGCAACGTCTTATCGAAGCCTTAGGGCATGGGCCTGCACGTATCGCGATATTATCTGCCACAGAAACGCCGATTGAGTCTGTGCCATCATCTATCTCAGCTGCTGAGCTTGCTGACTGGGCAAAGCAAAATTTGAAATCTGCCGAGATTAGTGGGCCTTTATCATTGGATTTAGCACTTTCACAAAGCTCTGTTGCAATAAAAGGCTTAAAAAATGATCCTGTAGCTGGACAGGCAAATGCGCTCCATGTGCCTGATCTTGTCAGTGGCAATCTTCTATATAAATCACTTGTTTATTTTGGTGGTGGCTGTGCTGCTGGTCTTGTTATGGGTGGCGCTTTGCCAATCCTACTCACAAGCCGGGCAGACCCTCCAGCTGCCCGTCTGGCATCAGTGGCGCTAGCAGCCATTCTGCAAAATTAAGGCTTTTCAAGCCCTAGTGGTTTTGGAAAGCTGAATATGTATCTAGCTAATATATTTGCAGCTCTAGACGTTCTATGATTCTTGAATGGTTTCAGATCTGCTAATTAGGGCTGGCCTAAAAGCTGGAAATTAGTAATTCATCGCCAGATCCATCTGCACATCCTCCGTGCCAACAGTAAAGCTTGTCTTTTCGAATGCAGGTGGTCCAAACTTGCCTTTTGCGTTATTGGAGAAGGCCCAACCTTCTTTGGGAATCCCAATGAAGTTGGTATCCATTTCATTATTGCCATTCTCATCATGATAAAGCGCTATTGAATAGGTGCCTGGCGCCATGCCTTCAAGACGCAGAACAGCAACACCGTTGCTTATCTGTGCAACTCCACGCATCATGCGTGCATCTAAATCAAGGTAAGCCTCTTCACTATCCCAAAGCGAGGCTACAATTTTGCCCTTGTCACTTTTCGCTTCAGAAATATTCAAAATAATATCAGCCGCGTGGGCTGAGATATTTGCAAAAAGACCAATCAAAAGAACAGGCAGAATATGTCTTATCATGTTGAATATCCTTCTAACTAGGAAATTGCACAAGCTGATCTAGCACAGCATATCAATATAGATTTTTACTCTATACGTTTAATAATACTATTCGGATATCACTATAAATTTTAGGTCTACAGGCGCGATAGCTCTATTGTGATGCCAGTAGAGAAATTCACTTTAAAGGCTTGATAGCTCCGTCTGGATGTCAGCCACAGCATGCAATGTGCGATGCACAGGACATTTATCTGCTATTTCAAGCAGTTTTTGCCGATCCTCTGGGCTCAAATTACCTTGGATATGGATATGCCTTGTAAATTGATCAATCTTACCATGCGTTTGCTCACAAGCCTCACAATCTTCAGCATGAATTTTGTTATGGCTCACATCAACAGCAACAGAGGTGAGATCCAATCCCTTATGTTTGGCATATATCCGCAAGGTTAAGGACGTACAGCTTGCCAGACCAGCAGCCAGAAACTGGTAGGGCGTCGGGCCGAGATCAGATCCGCCAACTGATTTTGGTTCATCGCTAACCAATCGGAATTTATCCCCAACAAAAATATCTTGTGTCAGGGTTGCTTTATGACGCTCTGTAGACCGCACAACCCCCTCGTCGGGGGCCTCTGCATTAGATGTGTCCATAGGCGGCAGATACCTGTCTGCCCAGGCGCCTATAAGCTGTGCAGCATATTCAGCATCTGGCTGACGACTCAGCAAATGGTCTGCGCCATCAAGGCTGATAAAGCTTTTTGGATGTCTGCTGCGCATAAAGATGTCAGCCGCATTTTCAATGCCTACAATATTATCAACTGGCGCATGCATGATAAGTGTAGCCCCTCTAAACCGCTTTTGAGCTTCTGCAAGTGAAGCCTGTTCAATATCGCGCAAAAACTGTTTTTTGATGGTGAAGGGACGGCCAGCTAAAATAACCTCTGCTAACCCTGCTGCCTCTATATCGGCACGGGCTTCACCAAAATTATGGGCAACATGGGCAGGATCCCCGGGCGCGCCAATTGTGGCAATAGCTTTGATGGACGGAATATCTGGCGCTGCTTTTATGACAGCCGCACCACCAAGAGAATGACCTATAAGCAGCGATGGCGCCATACCAATTGAGGAGAGATAGTTGGCAGCTGCGCACAAATCTTCAACATTTGAGCTAAAATTTGTATTGGCAAATTCTCCCTCAGAGTGCCCCAACCCTGTAAAGTCAAATCGCAATACTGCAAAGCCGAGCCCTGTTAGTCTCATGGCTACCTGCCGCGCTGCAAATATATCTTTAGAACAAGTAAAACAATGGGCAAAAATAGCGACAGACCGTATCGCTCCGGCAGGCTTGTTTAATAGGGCGGCTAATGGCTGCCCATCATGCCCGGAAAAGCTAATTTTCTCCTGCAAACCTATCATAGTAAGGCTCCCTTTTGCGTATGCATCTCCTGAGGGTAATGAGCCTAACATGAGTTTAGATTTGCAACGTACGATTTTCCTTTTCAGCAGCATTATGAAATGTCAGCATAATGTTTGTAACATAGTACTTTATCAGTATAGGGGATATCTAGATGGGAAAAGACATAAGCAACCCATTTGATAAGGCCTATAAGCTTACATCTATGGATGAGACAAAACAGCTCTATGCTGATTGGTCAGATACCTATGATAGTCAACTTGCTGAAACAGGTTATGCCACCCCGCAAAGATGTGCTGATGCCCTTGCCTTATATTGCTCTGACAAATCAGGCCCTGTTCTAGATATTGGATGCGGCACCGGCCTGTCTGGCGCGGCTTTGCTAAAGGCTGGTTTTTCTACAATAGATGGCACCGACCCTAGCGAAGATATGATTGCTATTGCCGGCCCCAAAAAACTTTATCGTGATTTATCTATCACTGATCTGTCAAATCAACTGGATTTTCCCATTGGCACTTATGCCGCTATGATTGCAGTTGGTGTTATTAATATTGGCCATGCGCCAGGAAGCACCATCCATCTTGTGCTGGAAAAATTATCCATTGGAGGGCTATTTGCCTTTAGCCTGAATGATCATGCGCTCTCAGACCCTGAGATTGCAGGCGCCCTCAACGCTGCGCGAGACTTGCCGCATATATCCATAATGCATGAGGAATATGGCGATCACCTACCAGGCATCGGGCTCAATGCGAAGATATTCGTCCTAAAACGCACAGCCTGAAGCATAAGACGCTTGCCTAGAATGGCATAGGATGTGCGCGATGTGTCTTATCAATAGCCTCTAAACATGCATCTGACAGTACCACGTCTACTGACCCCAGAATCCGTTCTAACTGTGGTAGCGATGTTGCCCCAAAAATCGCTGAGCACATAAAGGGGCGTGTTCTGCAAAAGGCCAGCGCCATATGAACCGGATCCAAACCAAATGCGTCTGCCACCTCAAAATAGGCTTCCAGCGTAGCATCAACACGGTCTGTTTGACGACCACCCAATTCCGGCTGCACAGATTTTCGAGAGCCTGCCGGAATCTGGCCACGGCGATATTTTCCTGTCAGCATGCCGGTTGCAAGGGGTGAGAAGGCAAGCAAGCCAATATCCTCATGCGCTGCCACCTCGGCCATATCAGTGTCATATAACCGGCATAAAAGCGAATATTCATTCTGAATTGTCGCTACACGCGGTAGCCCATATTGTTCCGCCAATTGTAGATATTGCATGACACCCCACGCACTCTCATTCGACAGCCCAACATGTCTGATATTGCCTTTATCGACCTGCTGTTGCAGAGCTGTTAACAGGCTCAACAAATCATCAAGCACCTGCTCTCTCGGCGGTTGCTGAGAGGGATCAAACTGCCAGTTCTGACGGAACTGATATGACCCTCTATTAGGCCAGTGGAGCTGGTATAAGTCGATATAATCAGTTTGCAGACGTTTCAGGCTACCCTCAATAGCATCAGGAATTGATTGTGCTGAAATAGCGCCACCACCACGAATATAGCGCACCCCGTCGCCCGCATGCTTTGTCGCCAAAATATAATCGCCACGCCGATGTGGATATTTGGCATTCCAACGCCCGATTATTGTTTCTGTATCGCCTTGGGTCTCAGCCGACATGGGTGCAGTCGGATATAATTCTGCTGTATCAATGCAGTTAATCCCAGAACTTAGAGCAAGGTCTATTTGAGCGTGCGCATCAACCTCTTCTGTGCTTGAACCAAATGTCATGGTACCTAAACAAAGTTCTGAAAGCTGAATGCCTGTCCGTCCCATAGGCCGCATCTGCATTTTCTTATCTCCTAACACACAACTCTTAATGAATTTGGTCAGCTAACATGCCCAAACCGTGAATTTCAGGCAACTGCCAACCTTGCGATAGAGAATATGACTAATTACCAGATAGGCAAGCGATTAGAACCGAATAGATGTTGTGATGTAGCCACCTGTCTCATCTAGTTCATTTATGTGCCGCATATTCATGCGGTGATATAGGCCGGCACGTAATCCGTTCCATAACATATCTACGCTAAAGGCTGTTTCGCGCTTGGGCACAAGACTGTAGTGGCTACGCCTAGTTTCAACGAGCCCGGCTCTGCGATAATTTGTAATTTGATTAATCATCAACTCCCCAGATGTCAGGGCTAAGGGGCGCCAGAGACGCGCTTGCAACTGCCTATCGCTATTGTCGCCGAATTTTTTCGAAAGCTGCGCTCCATAGCTATCATGTTGTATATTTTGCATGGCAACCAACTCTGGCTGCGCAAAATCTACATCCGAGCGCCCTGCAACATAGAATAGATCAAGCCCGCCTAATGGACCAAGATCAGCTGCCACATCAACCCGGGCAAAAACAGTTTTTGTACCAGCATCGCCAAGCGCCAATGCACCTGTCATTTCTGCGCCCATAAAGCGTGCGCTTTCTGCTACACCGCCAATTGAAAGCTTTGCATCAAAGATACCGCGTGTCAGTGACCAGCCAGAGCTATATTGCAAAATAGACCCTGTTTCAGAGTGCGACGCACGCAGATTTGTTGACATGCCAAAGCCTGTCATCTCATTGCTATGTTTTAGACCAAGATAGGCGGTTTGCTGCATATCCTGTGCAATAGATGGCTCCAAATAATAATGGCTGTAGGCATCAGAAAAAGCGGCTGTTTCATCTACTGAATCATTAGATGTGCCAAGGCTGCTATAACCTGTTGTGAGCAAACCTTGCTGTGTCTGTTGCTGATATTCTATAGATACAGCACCTACATCTTCTGGATTATCAACTGTAAAGGCAAGTGAGCCACCTGCAAAGGCGATCACATCCTCACTTTTAAGGCCATCCTGCTTCATCCGTTGCGCGAGTGTTAATCTGTCATGAAGCTGTGCTGTAACTGGCACGTTGACTTCATACAGCCTGTCATACTCATCCAAAAGCGCCAGATTCACATTTTTCAGCACATTACCCATAATGGCTGGCGACTGAATTTCCACATCGCTGCCTAGCAAAGACACACCGCCGCCTGACGTTACGGTAGCTAGATTAATATCGCCTATAGGCCCAGTTGCCTTTTCCAGATTTAACAGCCCATGCCCATAGACAGCATCAACACCATTTGCCCCCAAATCGGTGGCAGAACGCAGCAAGATAGCTACGATTTCTTCTGGCTCAAGGTCAGGATACATATCTGCTAAAACAGCTATCGCGCCTGACACATGAGGTGCTGCCATAGATGTGCCTTGATAATCACTATAGGCAGACCCATCTACCGCCGCATAAATGCCAACCCCTGGCGCTGCCATACAATAATTTCGTGTATCCCCACAGCCATTTGAAAATGTGGCAATTGCATTATCATTTTCTGGATCAGTCGCAACAACATTTATCCACCTATACTGGTCCTTACTTTGGTCGATAATATAGGCGCTAGCATTATCAACCAGGCTTGGTAATTTGGTGAGATAATCAACCTGGTTGGCACTTGTAAAACTCGTATTATCTACAAATTCTGAGGCAAGTACGGTACGCGATGGTGCGTTTGGATCAGCTGTATAATCTGCGGCAGAATCAAATATAGCGACACGTCCGGTGGCACTATTCCAGCCATCATTACCAGCAGCCCAAACAAGGATTGTTCCATTATCAGCAGCATCACTTAGCCAAGAATGATACAAGGCTTCTAATGCGGTATCACTGACATCTGGCGCAACATATACCTCTGTTCCAATGCCTGTGGAAATCAGTTCCGGCTCTGGTCCCCAGCTATTATTCATAGCCACAATCTGGCTACCATTATCCATACCGCTGGCTGCGGCGAACATATTTTCTAATTGTGTGCTCGTAAAAGAAGAGGACCCGGCAATAAAGGCTACCGGTTTCACCTTTGCATTATAGGCGACACCATGCATGCCGGTTCCATTATCCCGGGCGCCTACAATTGTACTTGCAACATGAGTGCCATGATTACGACTACAGCTGGTCGTTGTATTATCACTACATACATCTGCGGAATAAGAGGCATCATCAACATGATACCCCTCTACTAGCCTGCCTGAGAATTCCGGATGATCAAGCTGAAATGGCGAATCAACTACTGAAACAAGAACACCCGCACCATTATGGCCTCTTGCATATGCAGAGCTGGCTTTAACAGCATCAAGGCCAACTTGTGCTTGATATTCTGTTGTCTCAAAGCTCTCCGGATTTTGACTCATAATGGTATTACCACTGCCGCAAACCTTACAGCTTGACCCGCTACCTGTAATATCGCTGCCAGCCAGTGCAAATGTGCCTGCTACAGAGTAAAGTGCAACAGTTGTAACACTCACAGATGAGGCCGCTCCAGCAGCTGCCGTACCTGTCGCGAGCCCCGCAGTGTCGTCAAATACCAAACCATCTGTTTCTATTATGCCCAATGCTAAAGGCGTTGCGGCGACTTTAGGCACGCTAGCGGGTTTTAGATCCGGAAAAACTCCGAAACGCTGCTGAAGGTATGATGCCAATGCAACGCCCATCTCATCTTTCCGATAGGGATTCACCTCAGATAAATGAGATAGCAGCCTATAAGCTTGCTCTGGATAATGCATCAAGAGCCCAGATACCCATGCTGCGAAAGGCTCATCACCCTGCTGCTTATGCCGCTTTAGCAAGTCAGGAATTAAAATTCCCTGCTGTTTTTGGCCTGCAACAAAAGATGATAGGCTGTTTATGTTAGTTTGTTTTTCATATCTCTCGACTGAAGCACGAAATGCATCAAACCTATCGAACCTAAATAGGCGCGCATTTTTGGTAAAATCATCAGTAACCTCGATAGATTTTGTTATGTCCTCACCAGAGGCATGTGCAGATATGGTTGTTAAGCTGACAGAAAGGTGCAAGAGCAAAATAGCAGATATGCATCTGCTGATTCCTCTAAAACTCTCTGCTTGCTTGAGCCGTATCATGAAATTTTCCACATGAAATTATCTAATTTAGATGATTCTAATATTTTTTGCCGCAAAAACATAAGGAAAATTGAATATGCAGCCGAACAAGCATAAAATCGGACGACATTCATCCTAAAGTGGTTAGATTCTATCCCTACCCCTAATCCAAAATATTATCACAAAGGCTAGGTGCGACCGCCACCCTGGTAAAGAGGATGATCCTAATAGCAGGTCTGCGAAGCCGAATCATACGCGCGTAATTCAATAAGCCTGTCTGACTGTCAGAAAAACGCCTCATTCATTGGAACATTCGACCCAGGAAACTGGTCTCCAGAAATCTCCTCACTGGCAAGCTGTTCTCTGGCAAGCCGTTCTCTAGCGAGTTCTTCTCTGGCAAGCTGTTCTCTGGCGAGCTGTTCTCTGGCGGCCTAATTCTCCGCTATCCAATCCCCGGCAATCTAACCTCTAGAAAGCTGCTTGTAGCCATATCGCCACGGTACATCCTTTCGCCATTTTACCATATTGAAACATGCTTTCGCGTTTCATAATCCGAAGCAGAGATTAGTTTGCCACTATGCGTCTTTATACATGACACGCCTATTCAAAACAGCTTAAGACAGCACAACTAGCACTTTAGCTTGCAGACTGGGTTACACGGCAAGGATAGGTGCTAAATGTGCAATTAAGGCGCCTTCCAATTAGAAAGACCCTAAAATATTGGTGGTCGTTTAGATCATTAGCCCATCACTGACCCTAGCAGATAGATAGCTGCACGTCTCAATCAGAGCTGGCGATATAAGTTTAAGAGCGCATCTTCAGCCCTTCTGGATCATAAAGCGGCGCAGATTGCACCTCTGCTTTATACATTTCACCCAGAATTTCGACATCTAGTTGGCTGCCAGCCACAGCATATTCTGAGGACACATATCCCATCGCCATAGATTTGCCGACATGATGCGCATATCCACCTGAGGAGATATATCCGACGGCTTCACCATTATGCAGGATGGCTTCGTCCAGTGTGACATCAATCGGCGTATCAATAACGAGTGTAACAAGCTTTCGCGCAACGCCGTCCTTTGCGAATTGCTCTGTAGCCGCTTTACCCACGAAATCCTTATTCCAATTGATAAAGCTATCCATCCCAGACTCTACGGCATTAAAGTCAGGGCGGAATTCAAGGCCCCACGCACCCCAGCCTTTTTCCAGACGCATACTCATCAAAGCACGTGCACCATACCAGCTGAACCCATGTGCAGAGCCAGCAGCTTCAATTGCCTCTGCCAGTTTGATGAGATATTGCGGGCGGCAATAAATCTCATAGCCAAGTTCACCTGAAAAACTGATCCGGTTTAAAATTACCGGCACGCCGCCAACAAATGTCTGACGCATATCTCGGAATTTCAGTGCCTCAGCAGAGACATCATCACGTGTAATATCTGCGAGAAGCGCACGTGAATTTGGTCCAGACAAGGCAATACCATGCCAATCACCTGTTTGATTTTCATAAAATACGTCATCAGGCAGCGTGCGGGCAAACCAGCGTGCATGCGCATCCTGCATGGCCCCAGACCCGAAGAGCATAAAATGCTCATCTGTCAGACAGGCAACCGTTAAATCACCATATAGCCTGCCCTTATCAGTTAACATCGGCGTAAGAGCAATGCGACCAGGCTTTGGAATATAGCCAGCCATAATCTTATTGAGCCACGCACGCGCGCCTTTACCTTTGATGACATGTTTGGCAAAATTGGCGATCTCAATCCCGCCAACTGCTGTACGCACAGCCGCCACTTCACGGGCAACATAATCATGTGATCTATTGCGCTCGAAAGTTGGATCTTCATGCGCATCTTCTGGGCTATCTGCAAACCACAGAGCATGTTCCAGACCAAAAGATTGTCCCATGCGCGCGCCTTTTGAGACAAGCCTGTCATAAAGAGCTGTGGTTTGCTGACGCCGTCCCTTTGGTAAGGTCTCATTTGGAAAGGTCATGACGAACCTGCGTTCGTAATTTTCTGTACTCTTGATTGTACCCCAATCAGGTGATGCCCAATTCCCAAAACGGGCAACATCCATAGCCCAAACATCGATAGATGGCTCGCCATCAATCATCCACTCAGCCATAGTGAGGCCAACACCGCCCCCCTGACAGAAGCCAGCCATAACACCAACGGCACACCAATAATTATGCATGCCAGGTACAGGACCAATCATTGGATTACCATCAGGACCAAAAGTGAAAGGGCCGTTAATCGCCTGACGAATACCCGCATTGGCAAGCGCCGGAATACGCTCAAAGCCAAGCTCTAACCTATCTGCAATATGTTCCAAATTCGGATTGAGCAATTCATGACCAAAATCCCATGGCGTGCCCTCTACCTTCCATGGCACACCTACAGGTTCATATGTGCCGAGCAGCATGCCATCACGCTCCTGACGGAAATAGATATTCGCCTCATAATCAATGCCGCACGGAAGACGAGAGCCAAAATTCGCAATCTCATCAATTTTTTCTGTTAGAAGATAATGATGTTCCATTGGCTGCACAGGAATATGTAACCCTGCCATATGGCCAACTTCACGCGCCCATAAGCCGCCGCAATTCACCACATGCTCAGCGTTAATCACACCTTTGCTTGTGGTGACGTCCCATGTGCCATCACTGCGCATTGTGGTGGCTGTTACAGGCGTATGCGTGAAATATTGTGCACCATAATGCCGGGCAGCCTTTGCAAAAGCATAAGTCGTGCCTGACGGGTCAAGGTCGCCATCCTGATCATCCCACAAGGCTGCATAAAAGTATTTTGGATCAATCAGTGGATGCCGTTCAGCCACTTCTTGGGGAGAGATAAATTCCTGCTCAAGCCCCATATAGCGTGCCTTTGAGCGTTCACGCTTCAGATAATCATACCAGCTTTTGGTTGAGGCTAAATAAAATCCCCCGGTAAGATGCAGACCAACAGACTGACCTGAAAGCTCCTCAATTTCCTTATATAGGTTGATTGTATAGCTTTGCAGACGAGAAATATTTGGGTCAGAGCTAATCGTATGAATTTGGCCAGCAGCATGCCAGCTAGAGCCTGATGTCAACTCGTCACGCTCGAGCAATACAACATCTTTCCAACCAAATTTGGCTAAATGAAATAAAATAGAGCAACCAACAACACCGCCACCGACAATGACAACTTTGGCGTGTGTAGGCATCTGTTTTGCACCAGTTTGTGCCTCTTTCATAACTTCAGGCATTACTCTTGCTCCCCCTATTTACGTCTCATCCAGGTGAACCCATCTGGATGAAATTCTATTTCCAGTCAGATAGTAATCCGACAACTTACTACCCTATTAATACCAGGCGTCCGGAAGCTCTGACTTCCTACGCGCCACATAGTCTAAAAGTGCCTCTTCTGTCCCTGCATCAATAGGCGGCTTTTCATACGCATCAAGCATTTCATTCCAGCGCTCAAAGGCCAGTCTACGCATATCTTTCGCGCCTGCCTCCTCCCAGCTTTCAACATTTTCACTATTTGATAATTTTGGCTCATAAAATGCATCTTGATAATGCCGCATCGTATGGGCTGACCCTAGAAAATGTCCACCAGGCTCTGTTTCCAGATAGGCATCTCTCGCAAATTGGTCCTCAGATGTATCCATACCGGCCATGAGCTTTTGATAGCTTCCAAGCCTATCGGCATCCATGATGAGTTTTTCAAAGCCTGTCGCCAGACCGCCTTCAAGCCAACCTGCAGAATGTAGGGTAAAATTCGATCCTGCCATCACGGTAGAATGCATTGAATCAGCTGATTCATAAGCTGCCTGAGCATCTTCTATCTTCGACGCTGTTAGTGAGCCGCCACAACGCAGCGGCAGACCAACACGCCGCGCCAGCTGGCCGATTGCATAATTGGATAATACAGGTTCTGGCATACCAAAGGTGGGCGCCCCTGATTTCAGGCTCATGGAAGATAGAAAATTCCCCATGACAAATGGCGCGCCAGGACGCACAAGTTGTGCAAATGCACAACAAATCATGGATTCTGCCATTGCCTGCGCTACAGAAGCAGCAGTTGAGACAGGGCCCATAGCGCCAGTCAAAATAAAGGGCGTCACAACCATTGCCTGGCCTCTGCCAGAATAGACCTGAATAGCTTCTGTAACGACCCTGTCTATCAGGAGAGGAGAATTGGTGTTGACGTTCGCCATGATAACAACATTGTTATCCATCACCTCTTTGCCATGCAGAATCTCAGCCATATCTACACTATCCTGAGCTCGGCTCTTTTCAGTGATAGCGCCCAGATGCGGCTTATCATTTAGCACCATATGCGCAAGCACCATATCCAGATGCCGTTTTGAGACAGGGATATCAGTTGGCTCTGCGATAACAAGACCACTATGATGCAAATTTGGATGCATATAGGTCAGCTTTAACAATTTTTCAAAATCGGCAAAGGTTGCATAACGCCGCCCCCCTTCTAGGTCGCGCACAAAAGGCGCACCATAAATAGGGGCAAATACTTGATGATTACCACCAATGGTAACAGACCGTGCTGGATTGCGGGCGAGCTGGGTAAATTCTGACGGGGCTTGTGCCACCAGCTCTCGGACAAATTGTGCATCTGCAAATACCTTGTCACCATCAAGCTTCACCTCAGCTTTGCGCCAGATATCTAGTGCCACAGGATCATCACGAAATGCGAAGCCGATATTTTCCAGCATCCAGTCAATTTGCGAATCTATCAGGGCAAGCTGGGCTTCATCAAGCGGATCAAAAAAGGGAAGCCTGCGCTGAATATAGGGAGAGGCTGGTGATGTGCTCGCATCACCTGAGCCACGCTGTGGGCGTGCACGTCTGACCATAATAATGTCTCCCCAAAAGCATAGTGCTTAATCAGCGCAGCCCGAACCTACGCAACCACGCATAATCCTAACATGGCTTTTGGTTGGCATTTCTATAATGAAACCGACGGCTGAGTGCGCCTACTAG
>WTHY01000190.1 GCA_011522945.1 Alphaproteobacteria bacterium | reverse complement strand
GCTTATCTAGGCGAAATAAGTGGTGCTTCATTTGCCAGCTTAAAATTACCAGCCATAATAACTGTTATTATAAGCGTGATATATGTCTCGGCAAAAAGTGTGTATCTATCGATTCTATTCGATATGGCTGATTAGAGACTAAAAGAGTGCGCCCCTAATGCCTCTGCATCTCTCATATCGTGTGAAACAAGTAAAATAGCACAATTCTGTTCTTTTGAGATATTCGAAATCAACTGGATCGCTGTCTTTCGTCTATACTCATCAAGCCCGGTGAATGGTTCATCTAACAATAAAATTGGTTGTTGCCGTAAAATTGCTCGTGCCAAGCCCGCACGCTGCTGCTGGCCGCCAGACAATGCCTGAGGTAGCCTTTCTGAGAGGTCTTGTAGCTCAAATCGCTCTAAAAGCGCTTTAATAGTCTGCCTCTCTGATTTCGATAGCTGTCCAGATGTACGAATACCTAGCGCAACATTTTGATAAAGCGTCAAACCTTCAAAGAGGTTACCACTTTGAAACAGTAAAGTAAGTGGTCTATCCCAAGGTGCTAAATCCAATAGATTTTTATCCTGCCAGCTCAGTATACCTGAAAGGGCAGGTTGGAAACCGGCTATAGTAGATAATAAGGTACTTTTGCCGCAGCCGGACGGTCCATGCAAAACACATATCTCTCCAGCCCGCACCGTCAACGAGATCTGTTTTGACCAAGCCCTGTCTGGAAATCCAATTTCTAAGCAATCAAGCTTTAGCATAGTCTAAACTTTCTAAAATTTGTTTGGGGCGCTTGCCAACAAGCATCTGGATCACTGCGTAAAACCCAAGATATAACAAAGCCGTCAAAAATAGCATGAAGATTGCCAACATATCTGCTTGCGCCCCTCCATATCTATTAAATAATTGATAGAGCAGCCAAGGTAAGGTCTGAAATTCACGACTGCCAAATAAAGCAATGACACCCAAATCACCAAGAGAGAGTGCTGCACTTACCCCAAGTGCAACGCCATATTCTTTTGGCATGGATGGTAAAATGAGCAGCCAGAACCGTCTATTGCCACGAATGTTTAGGCTAATGGCTAATTTATCAATTTGTTGATGTGTTTGAGCTAATCTACCCTCTAACAATCTGACAGCAAAGGGGAGTGATAAGAGAATATTGGCAAAGAGTACCAGCCAGAATGCATGTGAAAACACATCAATATAATGGTGTAATATTATGAATGCAGAGGTACCAAACACGATTGCCGGCATAACTAGATAGATTGATACTGATAGGCTGCCCAAACGACGACGCCAGGCAAAACCAGCCTCGACCTGTCTTTGGTCTGTTATAATCAGAACCGTGGCCAGTACACATGTTGCCACCGCAGACGATATAGCTATCAATAACGAATCTAGTAGAGTTTTCCAAAATATTGGTTTTGTAAAAATCGTTATACCGCCTGCTATATCTGCATCTACAACAAGACTAATAAGAGGCGCGATGACCAAAAGGCAAAATATCATCAAAATACAATAATCTGAAATCAAGCTGCCCAATGCATGTCTATCGCGGCGAAATGGGGTAGGGGGCACTGGCGTAAGAAATAATGCCGTTTGTGTTTTTCTTGATAAAAATACAAGAATAGCCGCGCTGATACAAAGCTGTAGGAGCGCAAGTATTGAGGCTGCAAACAGATTAAATTCAAACCGAATAGCTGTATAAATTGCCACCTCTAAAGTCGTGACCTTTGGACCACCACCTAACATTAAAACTAGAGAGAAAGACGAGAAACACTGGAGGAATATAAGCGCAGTTAAACTACCAATTAAGGGGCGGATAGCAGGCCATTCTAGCCATTTCCATAAAGCAAGGCTGCGCATGCCTAACTGGTTCGCCATGCGCCAGTTGGTTTCTGGAACAGTAGAGAAGGCCGAAAGGCAGGCCCGCATCACAAGAGGCGCATTAAAAAAGATATGAGCCAATACAACGAGCCAGAGACCATAAGCTGGCATTGAGGCGCCTGTAAGGTCGTGAAACAGCCCCTTACGGCCCCAGATAGAGATAAGCGCTATGCCTGCAACCGTTGTTGGGGTTACGATTGCTAAAAAACTAAAATAAATAATTGGCTTATGAAACCAAATTGCCCCACGTCTCAATAGTGCGCGTGCAGTGAAGATGCCGAGTATAAGGCTACCGAATGTTGATAAGAATGCCTGCCAAGAGGCTATTTTTACGGCATAAATTGTTTGTGTTGATGTAAGAAGATTGAGGGCATCTGACCATTTATGATCTTGTATGGCAATCAGGCTGCCAACAGATAAAACAGGCAGAATGGCTAGAAATATGCAAAGACATAATCCCAGCACCCGTCCTGAGCGCTGGGATATGAGAAGAGGATTAGCCTCTAATTTGTGCTGGCGTTCAGCCATTCATCAATCCAAGCTGTTTGATTGGCAGCTACAGTCGCCCCGTCAAACAGATAATGACTGTCAGGCGTGATCAAATCACCAAATTCCGCTGGAATCTGCGCTTTTGTTACTGGATACATCCAGTTAGTTGTTGGAATGATAGTCTGGAAATCAGTTTTTTGTATGAAATCCATAAACTCTTTTGCCAAGACTGGCTCCGGCGCATTTTTAAGCATAGCCGCAACTTCAATTTGCAAATAATGGCCGTCTGAGAATTGCGCTGCTTTATAGTTAGTCTTGCCTTCCGCAATCACGTGATAGGCTGGAGATGTGGAATAGGATAGAACCATATCAGCTTCACCCTCCAAAAACAGGCTATAGGCATCCCACCAGCTTTTTGTAACCGTTAGGATTTTTGGGTTTAACTGTTCCCAAGCGGCAGCAGCCTTATCGCCATATACAGATTTCATCCAGAGCATCAGCCCTAAACCAGGTGTTGATGTACGCGGGTCTTGAATGGCAATTTTAAAATCATTCGGCATCGCTAACAGCGCTTCAAAGCTTGCCGGCGGTGTTGCCATGCGCTCTGTGTCATAAATAAATGCGAACTCACCCCAATCAAATGGCATAAAAATGTCATCTTCAAAAGGCACGGGCAGGGCGTTTGCTTTTGCCTCACTGCCATGTGGCATGAATAGGCCTGTTTCTCGGGCTATTTCTGTCAAATTTGTATCAAGGCCAAGAACGATATCTGCTTTCGAATTCTCACCTTCAATTTGCACGCGTCCCAAAATGCCAATAGAGCTATCAAGACCAACAAATTGCAGATCACAATTACATTCTCTTTCAAAAGCAATCTCAATTGCTGGTCCAGGACCCCATTCACTTGTGAATGAGTCATATGTATAGACTGTAAGAATATGATTATTTGCAGCCATTACTGTCGTCGCAGATAAAGCTGCTACGCCAGTCAGAAACGCGGCGAGGGTGGTTTTAAACATCATGGCATCACTCCAATAATGATGGCCATCTGTGCCTTAGGGAATAGGGATAAAGACCTCTTTCCTACGCCAGCATGACCTGGTTCAGGTTCTATGGGTATGTCTCAGCCAGACATTTATGTCGGGCACCCCAAGAGTGCTATTAATCTACCTTTTGTGAACGCAAAACGCAAAGATAATCATTTGTCTAGAAATGCGTAAATTATGAGCTTTACACTTTTAATATGTGTTAATGGCTTTAATAGTTCATCGATTTATACTGACTTCGAACAAATTATAACCTGTACTTGCGTCCTTATTAAACGGCACTCTGTGGGTAGAATATTAAAGGTGATATTT
>WTHY01000101.1:5304-13058 GCA_011522945.1 Alphaproteobacteria bacterium | reverse complement strand
ACCACCAGCTGCATCTGTTGGCCCATCGCGACCATCAGTGCCAATAGACCCAAAGGCAAAATCACATCCCCACCCCTCGGCAGCAAGCGCAACACGCAATGCTAATTCCTGATTACGCCCCCCAAGACCATCGCCTTTAATATGCACAGTTGTCTCCCCACCCCAGATGAAGATTTTGCGATGGGTTATTGTATCCATATCGACTGCACTCACAATCGCTTCGCATGCCTCTGCAACATCGCCGACCAGCCTATCAGACACCAAGAAAATATCCTCATTTGGCATAGCAGCAAGCATGGCGTCTAAGGACAATCTATTTGACCCTACCAGATGGTTTTGCACATTCGAATCTAGCTCATCCATCTGATTTTGCTTAAAAAGCGCCTTTGCGCTATCGGGTAGTTTCTCAAAGAGCCCCTTTTCGTGCAACATATCGCAAACAGCTTGACGCGGCGCAATTGGCGTTACCGTAGGACCACTTGCAATGACCCGCAAATCATCTCCAATTACGTCAGACAGAATAAAAGCTGTTACAGGCGCTGGTGCAGCAACGCGCAGCATACCTCCCCCTTTCAGGCGGGATAAGTGCTGACGAACAGAATTCATCTCTAGGATATCAAGTCCCTCTGATAGCATCATGTGACTAATCTCTGCCTTTTCAGCCAAGGTTAAATTCCCAGCCGGTGTCGGCAGGAGCGCAGACCCACCGCCTGAAATCAGACATATAACGTGATCATTCGCGGTAGCTGTTTGGAGCAGTTTTTCGACTTTTACTCCTGCTGATATGCCATTTTCATCAGGTATTGGATGGCCGGCAGCGATATAATCCACATCTGCGATTTTCCCTGTGCCACTATCTAAAGCATTTTCGTAATTTGTTACGACAACAGCTTCAAACTTCTGTGTTTTTGGCATATTGTCTATGACAGCTCTCATCATCATATTGGCAGCTTTGCCAACAGATATCACCTTGTAAACACCCCTGTCTAAAGGTGTAAGAGGCGCATCATAAAGAGCTGTATCAACAACTATGTGAGGGTCTGCAGATTTGATTGCAACAGTGGCTAGGTTTGCCACTAATTTTTTTAAAGTATCTGGCATCACAAAGTTTCTGGCTTATCTAATTTTTAGGCATAATAAAGTTTCTGGCATAGATAGTTTTTTTATAAGACGAAAGTCTTTAAATCACTATATGATATGAGGATATGACACAGCGCATAGCTCTGGGATCTATTTTATTTTATATGTCTGCTCTGGTGTTGGAAATGCACGGCTGCGCACATCCTCTGCATAATTGCCAACAGCTGTTTCAATATCCTGCAAAAGATTTCCGTAGCTTTTGACGAATTTCGGGGGGTTGGGATTAAGTCCCAACATATCTTCCAGAACTAGAATTTGTCCGTCACAATCAGCTGAAGCCCCAATGCCTATTGTCGGTATATCAATAGATTTCGTGATTTTTGCGGCAAGCGGCTCGACCATGCCTTCCAAAACTAGTGCGAAAGCACCTGCATGCGCCACTGCCTTTGCATCCTCTAAATGCAGAGGCCAGCTATCTTCATCCCTACCCTGCGTCTTAAAACCACCCAGAATATTGGTAGATTGCGGCGTCAGCCCAATATGGGCCATCACAGGGATTCCGCGTTCTACAAGAAAGCCTATCGTCTCTGCCATACGAGCGCCACCTTCCAGTTTAACAGCACCACAATTTGTTTCCTTCATGATTTTCGCCGCATTCCGAAATGCAATTTGAGGGCTTTCTTCATAGGTGCCAAAAGGCATATCAACTACGATAAGGGCTTGCTTTGTGCCCCGAACAACTGCCTTTCCATGCATTATCATTAAGTCCAACGGAACTGGTACAGTCGAGTCCATACCATGCATCACCATGCCCAAACTATCACCAACCAGAATAAAATCAGCATAACGATCAACAATAGCTGCGGTATGCGCATGATAGGATGTCAGTGAGACAATTGGGCTGTTAGCTTTCCGGGCTTTGATGTCTGGCGCTGTTACACGGCGAATAGGAGGCGTTTCATTCATCACAGTACCCTTGTTCTTATGTCTCTTGTCATTTGGCCAAAGAGGTCGCGTTTTAATCTTGTTTTTGTTTTATAACATATTGGTCAATCAAAAGAACCGGGTCAAAGCGCACAGCTAGTAAAATAACAGCTGGCGCAGTGATTAGCCCTTCGTATTCCTCTAATGTATCTGCATGGCGCACATCTACAGACTGCACATCTGCAAGAGGATTTTCCGATATTACCTCAAAAATCTGGCGAGAAATCTCATCAGCCGTAGCCCCTTCATGGGCCATCGTCTCACCCATTTTACAGGCGTGAAACAATATAGCTGCGGCCGCGCGGCTGGGCTTGGACAGCCGGCTGTTACGAGAGGACATTGCAAGTCCATCTGGCTCCCTGACTGTTGCAACACTGACAATATCAACTGGCACGTCAAGATCACGCACCATCGTGCGGATAACAGCTAATTGCTGGTAATCTTTTTCACCAAAATACGCTCTATCAGGCTGAAATAGATTAAATAATTTCATGACAATGGTTGCCACACCCTTGAAATGGCCAGGACGCAAACTTCCCATCAGCATCGTGGATAATGCGGTCGTCTCTATAATTGTCTGCGCCTCCTCATGGAACATGGTCTGCGTATTCGGCACAAAGACTAGCGCCACACCCGCAGCACGCAGCATGTCTAGATCATGCTCAAGGGTCCTCGGATAATTTACAAGATCTTCCTGAGAGCCAAACTGAATGGGATTTACGAATATAGAAGCTACCACATGCGTCGTATCAGAACGCGCTTTTGAGACAAGCGCCATATGTCCGGCATGTAAATGCCCCATAGTTGGCACCAATCCGATATCGCCAGAACGACGCAAATCAGCCAGTGCAACACGCAATTCATCCTTGGTATAGCAGATTTGCATCTAAGCCCCTGAATAAAATTATGTTTTGAAGATAATGACCAATCTTGTATTTCGCAATCGATGAAATTTCTATGCTTATGCCAAAAGTGAAATGACACTTACATGCTGTTATGCGTCGCTGCACAGATTCATATCCTGCCTCATCTTCACCATATAAAATGACATTTGTTAATTTTTTCCAGAATTCCAACTGTTAGGCCTTTCATTACCAGCAAGAATTGGCGTATACTAGTCGCGTATTTTTCCATGAGCGGCATATAGGCCCAAGCCATTGGCCCAAGAGCTTCGCATAGCTTAGTATAAAAAAAATCAGAAATGATTTGTAGGAATGTTAGATGACCCCTCTTCAGCAAGAATTGCGTTCAGCGTTACAGGATTTACGCCAACAAGGATTGCAGCTCTCTGATATTAACCCGATCACTGCTCTTGCAGATATGATCTCAGAAAAGCTTTACCAAAATGACATTACAATCTCAGATATTGACGAGATGCTAGAGAGCATTTCAGAGGATATCTGGAACCAGCAGGCAAAAGCCCTTTCTGACCAATCTGGTTTGTCTGACACGAATTTGGGGCTGTCCGAGAGACTTGATGCGCATTTTGAGACACAGCTGAAGGACTTACAGCTCGACAAACTGCGCTACAGAGCTGTTTTTACAGCACATCCAGTCTTTGCGCTTAAGGATGAAAATTCAACACAGCTTTGTGAGGCCGCTCTGGCAATAACAAACTCAGAGCCGTCACAAGCTTCTTTGCAATCCCCCAAAAATGCTTATTTACCGCGCACGTCTGTAACGCTACAAGACGAACATTCAGAAGCTATGAAGGCGCTCACAAATGCGCGCAAATCTATAAAAACCATTCATAGTTATCTGCTGCATCATAAAGCAAAAAATTCTAAATCAGATTGGCGTGAAATCGTCCCACAGATGCTGGGAGTTTCAACATGGGTTGGCTATGATTTGGATGGACGTTCTGATATTGGCTGGGCTGACTCACTAGCTTTACGGCTGACAGAGAAATGCCAATCGCTCGAGATTTATCATCAGGATATAACTGCGCTAGAGTATGCACCCCTTTCTGCCATCGCAAAGGACATTGCATCAGAATTATCAGCATGCCGGCTAGATCTAGACCGTCTGTCACGACTGACAGACGGTCCAGAGTCTTTTGCAGAGGCAGCGAATAGCCTAACTGAGCGCCCCAATCGCATGGTCAGTAGCAAAGCTCTTGCTGCACGCCTCCATGAGATTGCCAAGGCAACTGATGACGATGAACTAGCGCATACGATTTTATTGATTGCTGGTGATGTAGCAACACATGGATTTGGCATGGGCGAAATCCACCTTCGTATCAACGCTGTTCAGCTTAGAAATGCTATGCGCTCACTTGATAAGCGCAGCCTATCACAATCTGATGGCACAACATCCCAAAGAATACTGATAGAGAGGCTTGCTCAGCGTATCGCTGCAGAGGCACCTTGGGATGTTAATTTTGCCACTGTTGACCAAGAAACGGCCACAGCAAGACGCCAGCTCATGCTTGCCGCACAATTCTTAAAACATATTGATTGCGACCAGCCAATCCGGCTCCTAATTGCAGAATGTGAACGACCTATCACATATATGTCAGCACTTTACCTTGCTCATAAGCTTGGCATTGCTGATATGCTTGATATTTCACCGCTTTTTGAAACGACCTTTGGGCTTGAATATGGCGCACAAATGATGTCGCAACTTTTTGCGCATAAAGTGGTTCAAGATTATGTCAAACTGCGGGGCCGTGTTGCTATACAGCTCGGCTTCTCAGATGCTGGTCGATTTATGGGACAAATGGCTGCCAATCTGGCTATTGAACGGCTGCAAATTAAGATTTTGTCCTTATGTAATCAGTTTTTTGGCCGTGATGTTGAATTACTTATTTTCAATACGCATGGCGAATCTCTTGGCAGAGGCTGTGCACGGCCTACAATTACAGACCGTCAGAATTTTATCCTTACCCCCTTCGTAAGGCATAAAGCTCAGGAATTAGGTATCCAGCTATATCATCAATCCAGTTTCCAAGGTGGTGATGGCTATAGGCTATTTGGTAATGCGCCTCTATCAGATGCGACATTAACCAGCTTGCTTTTAGCAGAGACAAAGCCGCCATCTAAAGTATGGATAGAAGACCCGTTCTATCAGGATAATGAATTTTCACTGGACTTATTTTTATCGCTGAAGAGCTGGCATGAACGGCTCTTTGCCAATTCTGATTACGGTGCGACAATCGATGTATTTGGGTCTAACCTGTTGCCCAAGACTGGGTCACGCCCCGCAAAACGTGTGGTGCAGGCTGGAGGGGAGCGCAAAGATCCATCTAAAATCAGGGCCATTCCTCATAATGCGATTTTGCAACAGCTCGGATTTCTGGCCATTGTCATATCAGGTATGGGCAGCGCTGCACAAATAGACCAAGAACGGTTTGCAGAAATTTACGCTAGTTCACCACGTCTGCAAAATATGATGCAGCACATACAACAAGCAAAGCAACTTGGCTCCTTAAATACCATGCTGGCTTATGCCCGTCTTATTGATAATGGATTTTGGGTTAGCCGCGCCTATCACGGCATTCAAAAAGGCAACCAACGCGCCTATCGCCAACTCGCCGCAAATGTAAGAGAAAATGACTCTGCTATGTCCCTGCGCCAAACGGTATGGCGTTTGAGAGAAGATTTAATCGACCTCTACAGGCTGTCAGAGACATTGGATATTGGCGCAGTACGTACCCTTGGCGATAATCGTATCATCCCAGATATCCTCCATGCTGTGCGCATTGCATTGATAATGGAAACACTTATTTGTGTTAGTCAGGTCCCGCGCTTTGCTGAATCTAACCGGCATAGCAATGCTGATTTAATGGCAGCTGCTCTTCGTTTGGATTTTGAGACTGTTTGCAGCATTGTTGAGGATGAGTTCCAAGATACATCCGGAATTGAACAGCCTATTTTGTCTGAAAGTGAAAATTACCGAAATGAGGCACCGTTCAGCTATACTGATACGAGAGCTAAAATTCTTTTGCCATTGATAGAAAATCAGAAGCGTATTAGGCAAATTACACAAATGATTTCAGGCCTATACGGAGCGCATGGCTAAACACGCGCTGCATATCGTATTGATGGTCGCAGCAGATTTACATGTCCTATCTGCATCTAGTATCCGCTCTGGTATCGCTCTAAGCATATATAGAACCATATTAGATATAATGGTGAGATTGCCTTCTAGTAGCTTCAAGCCTAAATATGCATCAGATAATGAATTCATAATTGGCAGGTAAAAGCAGCACGTGGGCTATCAGGTAGAGATAAAAAGACAACAGGCAATCGTTATACATCCAGATGTTCGCAGCCAGCCGGTTAGCCGCCCTGCCGAAGACATGCTCGAAGAAGCCTGCCGCCTTGCTGAGGCGATTGATCTAGAGGTTGTGTTATCAGAAACTGTCCGTCTTTCTGCCCCCAAAGCGCCAACATTCCTTGGGCCAGGCTATCTGGAGCGCATTGCAGACATTGCTGAAGATTATGAACATCCACTCATCATCGTGAATTGCAGCTTAAGCCCTGTTCAGCAACGAAATCTTGAAAATAAATTATCCTCTAAGGTTATAGATAGAACAGCCCTCATTCTTGAGATTTTTGGCGCCAGAGCCCAAACGCATGCTGGTCGATTACAAGTTGAACTAGCAGCCCTCAGTTTTCAAAGATCGCGCCTTGTACGCAGCTGGACTCACCTAGAAAGACAACGTGGTGGTGGCGGCTTTCTTGGCGGGCCTGGGGAACGCCAGATTGAACTAGATAGACGTATGTTGATGGACCGCGTCGTACGCATCAAGAAAGAGCTGAAAGAGGTTGTGCGCACACGCCAGCTTCAGCGCAAAAATCGTAATCGTAATGAGACGCCAACCATTGCTCTAGTTGGCTATACAAATGCAGGAAAATCTACACTTTTCAATTGCTTAACGTCTGCTAATGTTTTGGCAAAGGACATGCTTTTTGCCACATTAGATCCGACCTTACGTGCAATTACGCTACCCTCGGGCATTGATGTTGTGCTGGCAGATACGGTTGGGTTCATCACGCAGCTGCCTACTGAACTTGTGGAAGCCTTCAAATCCACATTGGAGGAAGTCGTTGAAGCTGATCTGCTATTACATGTCCATGACGGCGCCTCTGTCTTACGTGAAGAAGAAGCTGCTGACGTGCGCCACATATTGACTGAATTGGGTATTGAGCCAGATGCGCTTTCAAAACGCATCATAAATGTATTCAACAAAGCTGATTTATTATCAGAAGATGAACGTCACCTCATTGAAGAGGAAAATCCTGGTGCTATCCTGACATCCGCGCAGCTTGGTGCGGGTGTGGAACGATTAGAAGCAGCTATCTCTGACAAACTTTCGGCCGCAGACAGGCTCTGTCAGTTTGAACTGCCACCAACTGCTGGAGAGGCTCGTGCCTTTTTGTTTCGCGCAGGCAAAATGCATCAGTCACATTTTGATGAAACTGGATTAGAAACATTACGTGTTCTATTGAATCCATCTGACAGAGCCAGATTTACTGCCAGATGGCCTGAATACAAAGAAACAATTTCAGATTAACAATAATTATTTCAAATGAATTAGCACAGGAAGAAACCTCTGGCTAATGAGTTATGCAATATAAATCTACCGTGAAATTTACATAGTATTTTTATGCCTGTTTAGTATGGATGATGATGACCATTTCGCCTTACCATATCTTAAGCCTATCACTTTAGACTATTGTGCATGG
>WTHY01000101.1:0-5204 GCA_011522945.1 Alphaproteobacteria bacterium | reverse complement strand
TGACCATTTCGCCTTACCATATCTTAAGCCTATCACTTTAGACTATTGTGCATGGCACTGATTTTTCGGCTTGTTTGCAGCCTGTTTTGCTGCCTGATTTGCTGCCTGATTTGCTGCCAAAGCAAAATCATGCAATACTATCAAACACCTATATATAGAGCCAGCCAAGATGGATCTACACAAGATACGGTTTAAAACAAGATAATCCAGATAGTTATCGGCTGGCCCTTATAATTTGTGAAGGAGGGCCTTTTATGACTGAAAGACTTGTTGAAACACTTTCTAAACGTGGTTGCCTCACCGTAATGCAAGACAGAACTATCGGTGATCTGTCCCGCTTTTTAAGTAAGCACAAAATCGGCGCGACACCAGTGGTAGATAACGCACATAAACTGGTGGGCATTGTCTCTGAACGAGACATTGTGCGCTATATGGCAGAGGCTGATGATGATTTTCGTAAAGCGCCTATCAGCACCATAATGACACAAACTGTTATTACCTGCAAAATCACAGATTCTGCATCAGATATGATGGCAGCTATGACCAACAAAAAAATCAGACATATCCCAATTACAGATGAAGACGGTGTGGTGATAGGAATGGTGTCTATTGGTGATGTTGTAAATAGAATGATCGAAAAATATCAAACTGAAACAGAAATGATGCGGTTTTATATTAATTCTTGAAGAAAATCTTTCCTGCTAGCAGTCCGTTGGACAGGCAAGAACGAATAAATCAGGTCACTAGAGGTGTCATTATGGCCCGCCTTATTATGGAGATCTGATACCATGACCAGCCTGTTTTGGTTTCGCCAAGATTTGCGACTTTCTGATAATCCTGGACTGACTGAGGCTGCCAAGGCAGGCGATGTTATACCTGTCTATATTTTAGAAGATGAGGATGCAGGTCCCGATAAAATGGGGGCAGCTAGCCGTGTATTTTTACACCATGCGCTCGATAGTCTGAACAAGTCTCTGGGTGGAAAGCTTGTCTTTCTTAATGGACCGGCAGAAATTTGTCTGACACAGCTTATCAGCGCAACCGGAGCACAGGCTATTTATTGGAACCGTTGTTATGAGCCGTGGCGTATTAAGCGAGATACTGAACTGAAATCATCTCTAACAGCAGGTGGCATTGCTGTACAAAGCTTTCAGGCAAATCTTTTATGGGAGCCTATGCAGATCAAAAAGGGTGATGGCACGCCCTATAAAGTATTTACGCCCTTTTACAGACGAGGGTGTCTAACTGCTGATGCGCCGCGCCTGCCCCTGCCAGTCCCGTCATTATCCATTCCAGAGACAAGCAACCATGGTGTAAAACTAGAGAGTTTGAATTTACGCCCCAAACATAAATGGGGACAGGATATCATGTCTGGCTGGGATGTCTCTGAGCGTGGTGCACAAAACGCACTATATGAATTCTGCGCAAACGGCATTGATGATTATCAAGATGGACGAAATTTCCCAGCAAAACGGGCCGTTTCCAGACTATCACCACATTTGCATTTTGGCACTATTTCGCCGCATCAAGCCTGGCATGAAGCTGGCAGCAACCGACCTGAAGATGATAAAAATCTAGATATATTCCGCTCTGAATTAGGATGGCGTGAATTCTCGCATAGCCTCTTATTTTTTAATCCAGCTTTAAAACAGAATAATCTTAACAAGAAATTCGATAGTTTCCCGTGGCACACAGATGATGCACGACTTTTAGCCTGGCAAACTGGCCAGACTGGCTATCCCATTGTTGATGCCGGCATGAGAGAGCTTTATGCGACAGGCTATATGCATAATCGCGTGCGTATGATTGTGGGCTCATTTCTTGTTAAGAATTTACTTTTAGATTGGCGTTATGGTGAAGCTTGGTTCTGGGATTGCCTGTTTGATGCTGATCACGCGAATAACAGTGCTAGCTGGCAATGGATTGCTGGATGCGGCGCTGACGCAGCCCCCTATTTCCGTGTTTTCAATCCTGTAACGCAAGGCGAAAAATTTGATAAACAAGGGGACTATACGCGGCGGTTTGTCCCTGAATTGGCAAAATTACCTGATAAATATCTATATGCGCCCTGGACTGCCCCCAAAGATGTCCTAGATGCGGCTAACCTTACTCTCGGCAAAACTTATCCGCATCCAATCGTAGATGTAAAAGACAGCCGCATAGCAGCCCTTGAAGCTTTTGCCACCCTGCCAAAGGCAAGCTGATGCAAGACTTAATACTCATTTTAGGTGATCAGCTAAGCCATAACCTTGCAGGCCTAAAAGCATCTTCAAAACAAACAGCTACTATCTTGATGGTAGAAATATCTGAAGAAGCGCAATATGTACCGCACCATAAGCAAAAACTAACTTTCATATTTTCAGCTATGCGGCATTTTGCAGAAGAGCTGAAATTGGCAGGCTGGTCTGTAGATTATGTGAAGTTAGATGATCAGGATAATAGCCATCATTTCAGCGGTGAAGTGAGACGTGCCCTCTTGCGGCATCAGTCTAACCGTCTAATCTGCACCTTCCCAGGTGAATTTCGTGTCTATGAGATGATGCAGAACTGGCGAGAAGAATTAGACATCCAAGTTGATATTCTGGAGGATGACAGATTTTTATCCTCCCCCCAAGATTTTGCTGTTTGGGCAGAGGATCGAAAACAATTACGCATGGAATTCTTCTATCGAGAGATGCGCCGCAAAATCTCTATTTTAATGGATGGTGATCAACCTGTTGGCGGTGCTTGGAATTATGATGCGGAAAACCGGGCGCCCCCTAAATCTGGCCTGACAATACCGCAGACAAGCCACTTCACACCTGATGCTATCACCACAGATGTCATTCAGATGGTGCAGGAGAGATTCAGTCATCATTTTGGCGACCTAGTTGATTTTTTCTATGCAACCACAAGAGATGAGGCACATCAGGTTTTCGCACAATTTCTAGATGAGAGATTACCTGATTTTGGCACCTATCAAGATGCAATGATTACAGATGAGCCCTTTATGTATCACGCTCATATAGGGCTTTATCTCAATGCCGGCCTCCTAGAGCCGGAAGCAATTATAAAAGCAGCAGAAGAGGCCTATTATGCTGGCAAAGCCCCTCTAAATGCCGTTGAGGGGTTCATTAGGCAAATCCTAGGCTGGCGCGAATTTGTACGTGGTCTTTATTGGCTTGAAATGCCTGACTATAAGCAGATGAATTACCTTGACGCAACACGTCCCTTACCTGAATTTTTCTGGACAGGTGACACAGATATGAACTGTTTGAAACAGGCTATAGGCCAGACAAAAAAATATGCCTATGCCCATCATATCCAAAGGCTCATGGTCCTTGGAAATTTTGCCCTGATCACTGGATTGCACCCAGACGCGGTAAATGAATGGTACTTAGTTGTGTATGCAGATGCCTATGAGTGGGTAGAACTGCCAAACGTATCAGGTATGGTCCTGTTTGCTGATGCTGGCAGATTGGCAAGCAAACCTTATGCCGCAGGCGGGGCTTATATCGATCGCATGTCAGATTATTGCAAGAGCTGTAGCTATAAGGTGAAGCTAAAAAACGGACCTGATGCTTGTCCATTTAATTATCTATATTGGGACTTTCTTGCCCGCCATAAGGAAAAATTTTCCAATAACCCACGCATGGCCATGATGTATCGATCCTACGCCAAAATGTCTGACGAGAAAAAACACCAGATCAGTGAGGATAGCCGGCAATTCCTTGAAGCTCTGACATAATCATGGTAAAGCGCCACATATATGATTGCGTGACAGACCTTAGAATGAATTTGCTTAACAAGGCGACCGCAATGCGCCTCTGAGAAATATGGCTAAATCGCTAGCTATTACACTTTACATTTGAATGTAAAAAATATTCTGACTTACTGTAATAATGTATTTGTTAGTTGATGATTTTCCTTCACACGACTCATAAATAGCAAAATAAAAAAGGTATAATACTAAGATTCTGTCCAGCCATTTCTAGGGGTGCTAATCTGTCTGCACCTGCATTTGAAAGAAGAAAGCCTATCACAGGATAATAGTGGCAAATCTGTCAGGCATTTCCGGCTACCGAAATATGTTTGCGCTTCTTCACGCTTGCCGATAAGAAAGATAGCGTCAATTACATTAAGGGTATGCCCTGTGCCTAATCACCTCTCATTATCAAACCTCACAAGCTGGCCATTTTTTGGCATTTCCTTAGCGCTTTTTGGTGCGCTATTGATAACACCTGATACGCTGTTTATGAGACTATCCGGCTTTGACGGTTGGCCGATGGTAAGCTGGCGTGGTCTTGAGATGGGTGGGTTATTGCTATGTCTTTGGCTTATTATTTTTCGAGGACAGCTCGGTACTGATTTACAGCAATTACGAACTAGAACAGGGTTTGCCGCGATTATCTGCCAATCAAGTGGCAGTGTCTTTTTCATTCTAGCTGTAGCAGAAACCTCTGTTGCTCTGGTGTTATTCTGCCTTGCCACTATCCCTATTTTTGCTGCTATTTTCTCCGCCATTCTAATAGGAGAACGCACAAAGACAGCAACATGGATAACCATGCTAGTTGCTTTTGCTGGCATAGGTATTGCAGTGCTTGATGGGGAGTCTACAAAATCTGTTATGGTGCAAGGCAGTGGTGCTGTCTGGCTTGGGACAGTTTATGCACTTTCTGCAGCAGCATGTGTTGGGACAAGCTTTGTGTTCATCAGGATGAATGAGAAATTAAACATTGTCCTTATGAGCGGTTGTCAGGCCAGCATGACAGGTATTTTAGGCCTCTGCGTGCTGATGGCTACAGAAGGTGGCCTATCACAGCTGACTGCTGGACATATTGGCTATATTTCTGTCAATGGCTTGCTGATATTGCCTCTGTCTTTTGTCTGCCTGTCCTGGGCCTCTCGGTATACCCAAGCAGCAAATGTCGGCTTACTGATGCTATTAGAGACAATTTTAGGGCCTATCTGGGTCTGGCTTGGCGTTGGTGAGGCTGTTAGTCTGCAAATGATTATCGGCGGCGCTATCACCGTCATTGCCCTGGCGATCTATATATCTGCAACGGCAATATCTGAGAAAACAACTTAATCGTTGATGCCACTTATTATCTGCCAACATCTTTGGCGGCTGCTTCAACCCAATTACCTATATTGTCTCTGATTTTGGCCACATTCGGTGCATTATAAACCTCGTAGCCACCAGACTTCAAAAGATACGGGACCTC
>WTHY01000167.1:2485-13083 GCA_011522945.1 Alphaproteobacteria bacterium | reverse complement strand
GTTCGTCTCTCTTTTATTTTTGGATCCGCTCTCAAACCAGTATGTATCTGCCCAGCTATGTAGTGCGTTCCTATCAGCAGAAAGCGTTAGCGGATTATTACCTAAAGGCGTGTAACGCATCGTCTGAAACGGTCGCTTGTTCGATATAACAAGCTAATAAAATTCCATTTATTCATATTGTAGCCAGATAGTTCGTGGTCGGGACTATGATTAGGCAGTGATTAGCTTCGGATAAAGGGATAGGAAAATGACAACTTTAGGACATTGTTTATGTAAGAAAACTAGCTGGTCTTTTGAGGGTGAAGCGTCCTGGTCATGTTACTGTCATTGTGATGATTGTCGCCGCAATTGTGGTGCACCTGTCGTGGCTTGGTTAGGCGTTCCCCTTGAGCGCTTTACATGGACAGGTGATACGCCAAAGACTTTTGAAAGCTCGAAAGGGGTGTGGCGGCATTTCTGTAATACATGCGGCTCTCCCATGGGCTTCGAAGCAGCACACTATAAAGGTGGTATGCATGTCTATGCAGCATCTTTAGAAAATCCAGACGCGTTTTTACCAACCTTCCACGTGAATCACAAAAGCAAGCTACCTTGGTTGTCCTTAGATGATGACCTAATCAAATATGATACAACATTATCAAAGGCCCCAACAGATTTAGGGGTGTATGAATAATCATTTCGCTTCGAGAATAGTCATTTAAGATATTTTGACTTGGGCGCGCTGAAGCGTGATGGCTAAAACGGACCTTCGCCTATAGAGCAAACATATATGCTTTATATCTCGCGCCCATTAACCATTCTCTTTTGACAGGAAAACCATGCAGATAATTCTTGTTGCACTTGAAGATGAACTACCACGTGAAGTTCTACCAGATTTTCAAATTGCCTATACAGGGGTTGGAAAAATCAATGCTGCCTTAATAGCCTCAGAGGTGATTGCACGCTATCAGCCAAAGCAAATCATAAATTACGGTACAGCAGGTGGCGTGCTAGCAGGGGTTTCAGGCTTGGTCGAAATTGCAAATTTCTATCAGCGGGACATGGATGTACGCCCACTTGGTCTTGAAATCGGAGAGACGCCTTTTGAGGATACGGCTTGCCTCAATTTTGGTAGGCAGGGGTTTAGTTGTGGCACTGGTGATAGTTTTGTCACTGAACCCCCAAAATTAACAACAGATATTGTTGATATGGAAGCTTATGCTATCGCCAAAGCGTGCTACAAAGCAAAAGTAGATTTTCGATGCTTTAAATTTATTTCTGATAATGCTGATGATGAGGCGTCTTCAAGTTGGAAAGATAATGTGGCTAAGGGAAAGCATCTCTTTGCGGACATGATGCTAGAACTGAGATAGTTCTTGGTTTAGCGGAAAACTTGGATTTCTATTAACAATTTATACATATCCTGAGCTGTAATTTGTTTGTGAACCAAACGAAATCGGGCCATGACATGTCATTAGTGAAGCTAAGTCTTATAATTCTGCCATTTCAAAGGTGTTTTGACATCAAGGGGCGGTCTAGCCGTTTAGAATTTTGGACATTCGCTATTTTTGTCTTTGTTTTTAGCAACGCAATTTATTTTACTGAGCGCGCTTTATCACTGCATCCCACATACCATGGATTGGGTATATTATCAGGGGTGTTTGCTTTGATTACCTTTATTCCCTCTCTATCTGTATCTATTCGGCGCCTTCACGATAGGAACAAATCTGGCTGGTGGTTTTTATTAGTGTTTCTGCCTGTCATAGGGTTTATCTGGCTTCATGTACTATTTCTGTTGAAAGGCGATCAGGTAGCAAATAGATTTGGTGACAGACCAACCTTGTGAGCTAAGCTGGGAGTGGTTTATCTTTGGATAGGACACTCATGATGCAAACATATCATCTTGCACAGATCAATATTGCGAAGTTACGGGCACCTTTAACAGACCCATTGCTGGCAGAATTTGTAACAAATTTAGACATTGTGAATGCTGCTGCTGAACAGGCCGATGGCTTTAGCTGGCGACTTAAGGATAACTCTGGCGCTGCCACGCATTTTCGCCATTTTGGGCCTGATTTTATTGTGAATATGTCTGTCTGGGCTGATTTGCATTCTTTACGCAAATATATCATATCCGAACCACATCGCGCCATTATGATGAAAAAACAAAACTGGTTTCTGCCGATGGACACGCCACATTTAGCCTTATGGTGGGTGCCATCTGGCACAATCCCAACTTTGTTTGAAGCTGATGAGAAACTTCAAATGCTATTTAAGTCTGGACCAACAGAGGATGCATTTACGTTTCAACACACATTTCCTGTACTAGACGCATAGAGACTTTCTTGACTTTATGCTTACCCACCCATTTTGATGAAGCCGCTTTATGACTGTTTCTATTGAATTATCTTACAGCTTTGTTTAGGAGCATAGACGGCGCTAGCAAAATGCCGCTCTGTCTCTTGCTTTGGGTATTTCTATGACATTTGCAACTTCACTATCTCTTGCGATAGCTACCTTCATTTTTGTTATGACACCTGGCCCAGGTGTGATGGCTATTGTTGCCCGCACCTTAACTGGTGGGTTGCTGACCGGGGTAATATTGGGGGTGGGGCTGATATTAGGAGATCTCATATATTTGACACTCACATTGGCAAGCCTGCATGCATTTGCAGACTCTCTAATCCCCTTTATGCAAGTTGTCCGGTTTTGTGGCGGGCTGTATCTAGGGTGGTTAGGCGTCATGCTATTTCGTGCACCGCCACCAGAATTAGATAGTGAGACTTTGGCAGGGCAAAAGCGAAACCTGCTGATGACAGGCATACTTATTTCCAGCTCCAACCCTAAGGTTGTTATTTTCTATCTGTCATTTCTGCCACTTTTTATTGATATGACTTCATTAGATGTCCCCCAGAGCTTTCAGGTTGTGAGCATCATAACCGCCGTATTATTGACAGGTGTGGTCATTACGTCTGGATTGGCCTATCAGATAAAACGGCTGGTCCGCACGCCAGCTGGTGGCAGACGGTTAAATCAGATTTGTGGACTCCTTATGATGGGCGTTGGTATCGGCTTGATAGCTACTATTTAGGAATCTGTTCCACTTACGCTTTGAATTTGGTTTTTACTAATTGATCCTAGATATTTAAAATTCAGAACAAGTTGAATCTCATCTATGGTTTTGATATCACGATCGCCATTTGGATCACGCTTATAGTCTATCGATACAGTTAGACAATCTTGGAAACCGCCTGCCCATAGAAACGAAACAGATGAGCTTGTTTGCTTGCGCTTGCCAGCTGATAGATCATAAGCCTGTGAAGCTTTCAGGGTCCAGCCACTGCCCAAATCTTGCGTCAGGCTGATGTTAGCTTCTTCAAGATCTTCTGATGCTGAGGTAAAATGTGCTTTTGCCAACTGCTTGTGCGCCAAAGACAAAGATGTTTTTTTGTAACTGAATGAAACATTGGTAGTAGATTCATTTAGTTTGTAATCTTGAGAATCAGCCCGACCTGCCCAGCTCAAAGAAAGGGAACCGGGTGGGTCTATCGACAGGCTGGCGACATAATCTGAAAGATTACGATCTGGCTCTGTATTAAGACCTGTAGATGTTTTGCCAGTTAAACGTCTTGATATACCTACAAAGCCGGCAACCTCTCCAAATAAATCATCAGATGTGAGTGCACTCACGCCTATATCTGCTCTTGAGCCAGGCAGGATATAATCCAGACCTTGGTAGCGATGTGTCAAAAACATATTTGCTTCATCAAGCCGGAAATCCGCAGAATCGCGATTTGGAATGTCGTCGGTCCTATCAGAGCCTGCTATATAGGTATATTTCGCACGTGGTTCGATTACAATATTCTGTGTCTTATTCGCTAATAGAAGCGGGCTTTTCCATTCAAGGGCGATGTGCGGATTGCCACGACCGAGCTCAGCTAACTCTGCATCATCTGGCCTATCTTTAATATCGAAATAAGTGCCATTGAAGCCTATGTCATAACTAGTAATACCGCCGGCTGCATCAAATTCCTCATTTAATGACATGTTGGTATTCCAGCGTGACATCTCATATCCTTGATCATTGTCGATATGAAGTGCAGAGATTTCGGTTTTAAATGTCTGATTTTCTCTAAATCCGCGCTGTGTTTCTTCATAAAAAACAGACGGGAATATGATTGGCTCGTTATTAAAAGCAGCAGATGGTTTTAAACTTTGTGTATCTGATATTTCAGCCGCATAATAGCGCTTATCTGTAAGTTTTGTTGCTGTAACGTCTGATTCTAGATTGTCGCCAGGAATATACCCATATCTGCGTAGAAATGTGTCTTGAGAGCTTTGTCGTAAATTGGCGTCTATATCCCATCCAGAACCAATCTTTGCAGAATAATTAGCATTGATTGCGGCAACTGCCTCACGGTTCTTTTTAAAGGTTTCAACTTGCGCAGTATAAATTTGGGCATCAAGTTCTGCGTTATCCCAATATTTTCTGTAAATGGTTTTAAGACCTTGGCCACGATGTTGGAATTTCGTCGGCTGGAATTCGACGTCCTGTGTTGGCCCAATAACCTGGAAATAGGGCATTGTGACAGTTGTTCCTAGATCTTTTGAAAATCGAACTCTAGGGGAGAGAAAACCGCTGCGCCTATTTACCGTCCAATCTGGATGGGCAAGTGCCGGCAAGTAAAATACTGGCAGACCAAATATTGTCATCCTAACATTTTCATGTCGGATTGTTTTCGTTTTTAGATCATGAACAGCCCGTGTTGACCGTAAGTCCCAAATTGGTCTTTCACCATTTTCAAAATCACAATTACAGGGTGTGTAATTGCTGGATTTGAATATTGCTGTGTCGCCTTCTGTTCTCTCGCCTTTTGTCGCTGTAAAGCGACTACCATCTTCAAAGTCTGATGTAAGAGGTTCAGCGATAACATGTGTGAAATTATTATCTAGCTGCATCATATCAGCTTTGGTTACAGTGCCATCTGCGTCGGTCAGGACCACATTACCCACCGCATGGGCAGTATCAGTTTGCTGATTGTAAATTACCTTGTCAGCTGTCAGCCTTGTGCCTGGCTGTGTTAAAACAACATTACCTTCTGCATTAAGGTCTCCGGTTTCTTGATTAACCGTTACAACGTCAGCTTCAAAACCAACTTCAGATATCTGTGCAAATGCGAACTGTGGTAATGTCAGCAGCATCAGCAACATCAGTATCAGATGTCTAGCCATATTTTGAGTAGATGAAAAATAAGCCATATGATGTCTCTTAATAGCAAAAAAGCCTTATCAAGAGGTATCACTTAACTGCTTCATTTGGCAATCTTAACTGCTGCAGTACAAAGAAAATTTATCAAAAAGCCGATCGTAATTTTCCCTCAGATAGGCTATTAGATTTTGGCAGGCAAGTGGATATGAAAAATGTCAAAATCCTATAAGACAATTTTGGTTATAAAACATGGTGCGCTTGGAGATATTTTTCAGGCTTTGGATAGCTTTGCAAGCTTAAGACAATCATATCCAGCAGCAAAAATCGCGCTCCTAACGACGCCAGCCTTTGCTTCACTTTTTGATGATTGCCCGTGGTTTGATGAAATCTACATGGATGATAGAGCACCATTCTGGCGCCTCGATAAGCTGCTGAATATCCGCAATCTGTTTCATAAAAACTGGGATGCTGTTATTGATCTGCAATGCTCCAAACGCACAGGGCAATATCATCAGTATTTCTATAAACATCAAATTGGTGACTGGTTGGGCAATGCAGCTGGATGTAGCATTCCTGTTACGGATTTTATTGGCATAAATAACCGTGACCGCATGCTTAAAACGGTGACGCTGGCCGGCGCGTCGTTCGAAGAGGCTTCCATAGACTGGATTTCAGCTAAAAGTATGATTCGCATACCTGATATAGAATATTGCGTACTGGTTCCTGGCTGTTCTGCGGCTAAACCTAGCAAGAAATGGCCTGCAGAGCGGTTTATTGCATTAGCAAATCTGGCATTAACCTCAGGCATTACACCAATATTAATTGGCACCTCTATTGATGCAGCAGCAATAGAAGACGTACATCATGCTGTTCCAGACGCAATCAATCTCATGGGAAAGACGAATATTGCCGATTTGATGGCTCTTGCAAAAGAGGCGCAATTTGTTGTTGGAAATGACACAGGTCCGGTATTTATTGCTGCACGTGCAGGCTCCCCCACTATAATGGTTATGGGGGAGGATACAGATCCCGTTATGTCAGCGCCATTTGGGCGTAGGGCAGCCTACCTGAAAGATAATCCGATTAGCGCTGTAAGTGCTAATGCTGTATATGAAAAAGCTCTAAGTTTATAAAATCATCAGCGCGCAAAAAATAGATAAACATCATGAAATTATCGGTCATGTGTAGTCAGGTGATTTAGCGTGCAAGCGCCGCAATAAACACTAGTTCCTGTTGCAGAGACTATACTGCTCAAAAAGATGAGTTGGGCTCCTGTAAAAAGCTGATTTCCTCATCACTGGATGGTCTGCCTAATATGGCATTGCGATGGGGAAAGTGACCAAATCGGGCAATAATATCTCTGTGTAATATAGCGTAATGATGGGTATGTTCGTTGGTAAGACGCTCAAACAGTTCTAGAGATGCATCTTGAACATCCAAATCTTCTGCATGCATCATTGGCATTAAATAGAACTGCCGACGCGCCATATCTGGGTCTGCATCTATCCAGCCAGACTTGTGTGCTTTTAGAGATAGGGCGAGTGCTATTTCATCGCCTGCAAAGGCACGCGGCGTATCTCTGAATACATTTCTTGTAAATTGGTCGAGCAGGATGATCAGGGCGAGGCAGCCATCAGGCTCGGCAGCCCAATCATCTAATTGCCCGTTTAAACCGCGCTCAATAAGGGCGCCAAACTGCCCAGAGATAGCAGCATCAAACTCAGCATCCTTTTTGTACCATTGCGTAGGTGTCGAAACCTCAAACCAGAATGATAAAATAGATTTTACGTGCTGATTAGATGCCATTTCGCTCTCCTAGACTTCTGGTGCCGCTATAGCTGTTTATGTTTAGACAATGCGCTATTATTTTAGGACTACGCCTGGATTTAATAAAGATTTCGGGTCGAAGCTGGTCTTGATCTGGCGCATCATCTGGAGCGCGACTGTATCTTTCACAGTTTCTAATTGGTCAACTTTTAGGCGTCCAATTCCATGTTCTGCGCTGATTGAACCATGCACCTTTGATAACACTTCATATAATATTTTGGTGAATACAGGTCGTTTTTCTGCCCAATCTGGATCGCCGCCCTCACGTTCAATTAAATTGAAATGTAGGTTTCCATCACCTAAATGGCCATATCCACAAATCCGAACTGTATCATCAATTGCATGCACTGCTTTTGTTGCTTCTGTATAAAAAGTTTCAAGAGACGAAACAGGCATTGAGATGTCTGTGTTAACAGGCCAGGACTCCTTTTTTGTAGATTCAGGCGCATTCTCACGTATATCCCATAATTGCTGTCTTTGTGCTGCATTTCTGGCAAGCGTGGCATTGTCTATCAACCCATCTTCAAAGGCGCTTTCTAAGAAAGTTTCCATTACGTCATTAATAGGAATGGTGCCATCTTGTGTTGGCGTTCCATCTGCTGCATTCGTGCTGGCAATTTCCATTAAAACCACAAATGCATCAGGATTTTCGAGCGGTCTTTGTAATGCTGGAAATTGTTTCAAAACAACATCAATCAGGGTTTTTGGCATAATTTCAAAGGCTTCAACCTGTTCTCCTGATTGTCGCTGCAATCGCTCTAACAGTGTAATTGCTGTTGAGACTGAGTTTACAGAGGCCATAGCGGTCGCGCGCGCCTTTGGGAGAGCAAATAACTTCATCGAGGCTGCGGTAATGATGCCAAGCGTGCCCTCAGATCCAATAAATAAATGTTTTAGGTCATATCCTGTATTGTCTTTACGTAATGGGCTGAGAAGATTCATGACCTTGCCGCCTATCAACACAACCTCTATGCCCAAGCATAAGTCGCGCGTATTTCCATAACGCAATACATTCACACCACCAGCATTTGTGGCTAGGTTGCCGCCAATTGAACAACTGCCTTTGGCAGCCAAATTTAAGGGAAAATATAACCCTTCAGCTTCAGTTAGCTCATGTAAGGTCTGCAAAATACAACCAGCCTCTACCACCATAGAGCGGTTATCTGCATTTATTTCTCGCACCCGGTTCATTTTCGCCAGTGAAATGATGACTGCCTTGCCTGAGTTATCAGGGATGCCGCCGCCAACAAGTCCAGTATTGCCGCCTTGCGGTACAATGATTTGATCATGCGCGTCAGCTGCGCGCATAATTTCACTTACCTCTTTGGTTGAGGCTGGCAGAAGAATAGCTGCGGCAGAACCCGAAAAGTTCCCGCGCCAATCTTTAATATATCCCGCCATCTCGACAGAATTAGTTATAATCTGAGATGCATTAAGATGCTGTGAAATGTCTGAAAAAAAGGCAGTATTTTGAGTCATTTTTTACCATTATCCAGTCTAGTGAGCATTGCAGATATGCTTGATGAAATTAAGTTAAGACCGCGGTGAAGCAGCACGGGCAAGCCTGTCAGATATAGCTTCGCCTATATCTGTGAGCGGAATAGGTGCTACATCTATATATTTTGCGCCTGCAGCATCAGCAGCATGTAAAGCCGAAAATAGATTGGCCGCAGCTTCAATCAAATCTCCTGCTGGTGAGAGATTGAAATCTACCTTACCAGCATTCAGAGCACCAAAGCCGATAAAAAAGCTATTATTTTGAGGGCAGGTGCTATTTAACCTGATTTTGCCTTTTGGCGCATAATGAGAGGTTAATTGACCTGGTGCATTAGGCATTTGGTCATTTACTATCGGTTTTGCTTCTGCAACAGGGCCGGTGATCATCTCTATTTGCTTTCGGCTTAATGGGCCAGGACGGCATATAATTGGTAACGCGCCAGTCAAATCAATAATAGTTGACTCGAGACCATGGCTGCAGTCTCCACCATCCAGAATACATTCAAATTCCGTTGTGAATTGGTTTGCTACATGTGCAGGTTTTGTTGGACTGACACGGCCACTTTTATTAGCAGATGGGGCAACAAGTCCGGCTCCAACGGCCTCTATTAATGCGCGTGCAATAGAGTGTTCTGGCACCCTGAGCGCAATAGTTGACAAGCCAGCTAATGCCAAGTCTGAGATATCGCTTTGATCACGTTTTGGAAGTATAAGCGTCATTGGGCCTGGCCAAAATGCAGCGGCAAGGGCTTTTGCCCAACGATTTGGCATTCCATGATGAAAGGCGTCATCAGCTGAATTTACATGTGTAATAAGCGGATTAAAGCTAGGTCTGCCTTTAGCACTGTAAATTTTTGCAACGGCCTGACCATTTGATGCTAAAGCACCCAACCCATAGACAGTTTCAGTCGGAAAAGCTGCTATTTTGCCGGCTTTAATCTGATTTGCCACTTTGCCAATATCTTTTGATATCTCTATCAATCTATGCTCCGGTAATAGTTTGCCTTAATGCTTTGAAATGCTATTCTGCTTTTATGTGCGGCCGATTTACACTCACTACCACAAATGAAGAACTGATGCATCGTTTTGGCATTCGCTTAGACCAAAATTTGCAGCCTAGGTATAATATTGCACCAACACATAAAACACTTATTCTAAGACCTAATATTCATAATCAGGTTTCAAGCTATAAAGCCATCATGGCTCAATTTGGTCTGCCATCGGCAGCAGGCAGCAATATGCTGATTAATGCGCGCTCTGAGACTGTGACAGAAAAACCTACATTTGCTGATGCTTTTAAGCAGTCTCGTTGTCTGGTGTTATCAGATGGATGGTATGAATGGGATGCGAAACGCACGCCCTATCACATACATCTCAAAGATAAGCGCACTATGGTTATGGCAGGGCTCCTCTTTAAGCGGGGGAGCAGATTGCATTTCACCATTGTCACTGGCGCAGCACAAGGCAGAATGGCTGAGATGCATCATCGGACACCAGTTATTTTGCCCAAGGCCTATTGGTGGAAATGGCTGGTCGATCAGCCAGCTGACGCAGAAAAATATTTGGTATCACCGTCTGATAAATTCTTTGCCTGGCATGAAGTTGATAAGGCTGTCGGGAAAGTGGCAAATGATAGGCCGGAGGTAATGGCACCTGTTGCTAGTGCAGGGGCTTTGTTTGGTTAGGAAATGCAGCGCTGAACAATTACGTAATCTGACGGTATTTCCTCGTAAAGAGCAAAGTACCGGTTAGTCAGAGGTCTGTTCGTTGCAGCGGCATGAATGCACGGCTTAATAGATAACTGATTAATGATGTTGCCTCATAGATTATGCGGTGCTGGACAGGTAATGATTTGCTGTTTGGCTTGAGTGGGAGTGCAGCGTTGCGCCAGTGCATAATTGCTATAGTAGGTTGCAAATGCTACGGCACTGGCGCGCTAACTAACTGACGGTAGCGCATTTCATATACTTGGGCACTGGCGCGCTATCTATCTAATCGCAGTGCATTACAAATACTCGGGCACTGCCGCGCTAAATATCTGAAGGTGTAGCATTGCGAACCAGGCAGGCATAAACATGCCACAACA
>WTHY01000167.1:0-2385 GCA_011522945.1 Alphaproteobacteria bacterium | reverse complement strand
TAAATATCTGAAGGTGTAGCATTGCGAACCAGGCAGGCATAAACATGCCACAACATCAAGGCACCAGCCCCTCTATAGGGTTGCCAGTGCGCGGCAAGCTGCTCCATTTCGGCAGCATTCGGCCGGTGATTGAGTTGTTTTAGTAATTTCATACCTTCTTGCAAGGCCAAATCATTGCCTGGCCAGGCATCAAAATCAGATAATGCAAAAAGCCGATAATTATCTGCAGTCCAATTGCCAAGCCCACGAAAGGCAGTCAGGGTTTTCTGAACAGTCTCGCCGGAATTATGTTGCAGGCTATCAATATCCAACTCTCTTGAAACAACCGCTTTAGCGAGGTCAATTAAATATTCGGATTTCCGGCCAGAGATACCCAGCCCCTTTAATTCATCAACAGTTCTAACGGAGATTGTTTCTGCTGTCGTCCAGCCAGCCTTTTCCATGCGCTCCCATAGGACTGTTGCAACAGCACGAGAAATTTGTTGACCAAGGATGATGCGGGCGAGTGTGCTATATCCTTGCGCCATAGACCTGTCAGCAGGGTCGCCAAATCGGCGTCGCGCATCTGCAATATCTTCGTCGAGCGCTGCTAATGCGTTCAAGGCTTTGGTAAGTGGAAGATGTGGCAAATCATTCGGCATAAATTTCCAGCCTTTTATTCCTGTTCGCAGCCTCTAAATCTATGGATATGCTAATATGATTTGAGAAAATAGTGTACCAAAAAACTGTTACACAGCTTACGTTATTGATTATGGTAAAAGCCATTTAGCAAAATAGTCATTCAGGATAGTCAGCCATGCGCAGCTCAAAAATCTGGGATTTACCGCTTAGGGTGTTTCATTGGTTATTTGCAATTAGTATTATTGGGTCTATTGCCACTGGAAAAGCGGAAAACTGGGAGCTGCATGAACGGTTTGGTCTTACAATATTAGGTTTGCTGCTGTTTCGATTTCTTTGGGGGTTTATCGGCAGTGAAACTGCCAGGTTCGCTACCTTTTTGAAGGGGCCTGCTTCTGTATTTCAAAATTTGAAGGATATTTTAGGACGTAAATCAGCGCCAGAAAAAGGCCATTCAGCGCTTGGGGGATGGGCCACTATAGCATTGCTTTTTATCCCGTTTTATCTGGTATCCACAGGGCTTTTCTCAACAGATGGCACGTTGTTTGATGGCCCGCTCGCGCATAAGGTTAAATTTGAGACGGCAGAGCAATTCGCAGATTTTCATCATTACGCTGAACCGGTTTTATTTTTGGTGCTGCTTTCACATTTCACGGCAATGGCAGTCTATTATATATGGCTTAAGAAAAATTTAATTCCGCCAATGATAACAGGCGGTGATTATGAAGCTGCTTCGCAAGACAAAGCCTTATCTGTCAAATGGCAAATATGTGGACTTATGTTGCTGGCCATACTGGTCGGGGCAGCTCACAGCCTAACCTTACTAAAACCAGCCTTATTTTAGTCACTCAGACAAACTATCGATCTGAAAGCGCGCACCTCAAGCTATGCTAGTCAAAACTACATATCGATTATCTTCGCACAAACCATCAGGCTATGGGTATGTAGCTGTTTTATAACTATGCGGTTTTTTTGCCAGTCATGCGGATTGGCGCTACACCCTGACAATTATTATGGTGGCAGTCATGATGCTTGGAATGTATCGCTTGGTGACTATGCCGTCTTGCCCTCCCAGACATTCTGACGAGTGCGGCATGTGTGGAGTTGTAAAAAGGTAGCTATCATGGCTAGCGTGCGGCTCAATGGCAGCCATAGTGGCTGCCATATTCGCTAAGCCGCTCAATGCCGTATATCGTTCGCCTTAATACAAGCCGACATGATCTTAGGCGTATGTCTGAATGTGTAGCCCCTATATTATCGGCTGCGGTAACGCCAATGACAGGATTTGCATGTCTGGCCAACTTCACCTAATCTTGCTTTGACTAAGCTTGCATCTTTTGATACAGCGGCGTCCCCAAGAGCACGGGCTGCTGCCCCAAAGTCGGCAGTTAATTGTGTGAACTGTTCGAACTCAGTCCAAATATCTGGGCTGGCCTTGGGAGACTCGCTGCCTGCCGGAAAAAACTCAGGCATCATATCTGCCCATTTGGCTAGTTTTGCAGCCTCTGCCTCAATAAATGCAAAATTGCCTTCACCAATGGCGCCGCCAATCATGCGAAGTGATTTACCAGAGGCAGAAAAATTTGCCTGTCTTTCAGTAATTACATCTGCAGATGCTGCAAGTGGTAATGAAACGAAGAGTGAAGTTAGTATTGCGGATAAGAAAACTCTCATAAATCGGTCCTCGGCGCTAAGTAAGCTTTTATTTAAGTGCTGGTTTTCTAACGTAAAATACTTAGGATTGGATCAGATGCTGTCTCTTATACA
>WTHY01000191.1 GCA_011522945.1 Alphaproteobacteria bacterium | reverse complement strand
GGCGCCACACAGCTGCAATGGAGCCTCCCGGGGCTAGTTGAGAGACAAGATTTTCAGGCACCACCTCAATTGCACCTTCAATAAATATGGCATCAAAAGGAGATTCTTCAACATAGCCGTCTTGTAACTTTGCTTTGATTACAGCAACATTTCCGATTTCAAGACCTGCCAAATTTTGCTCAGCTTTTTGGATCATCGCAGCGCGGCTATCAATAGCAATCACCGAACCAACTATTTTGGACAAGATAGCGGCGCCGTAAGCTGACCCTGTTCCAACAACTAAAACAGAGGAGTCAGATGATAATTCGAGCGCTTGAAATAAGCGGGCCATAACCATTGGCTCCATAACATACCGGCCGCTTGAGAGGCTGATATCCTCATCAACATAGGCAATATCACGCATAGATTTTGGTACAAAATTTTCCCTCGGAATGGTTGAAAACGCATCAATAATTTGCTCATCAATGACCTTATTTGCTCTAATTTGGCTTTCAACCATGGCCTTGCGCGCGGCATCAAATGACTGGCTTTGCATATTAGGAAAATCCTTCTTTTTTTACTGGTCGCTCACCACAGGTCTTCCCTACAGCAAACAACAAATATGTCCCCACATCCGATAAAACAATTATAGTGTTTATGCGCAAATATATAAGCGGCGCTATCTATTTTAGCAATGTAATATTGCTGATAGCCTATTTCTGAAAAGTATAAATATACACCACAGAGGCATTTTGAATTTTGCATGCTCAAACTTATGGGTTCCAACCTGACTGATATATTATTGCAATAGGATATTTTTTACGTAAAAGCTTGCAGCTGTCATATTGACCTTCCTAACAGGTTGGCGTAAGACCCTACGTCATAACCTTCGTTTTTATGGCCCGGTGGCAGAGTGGTTATGCAGCGGTTTGCAAAACCGTGGACATCGGTTCAATTCCGGTCCGGGCCTCCATTACATTTTCGTAATCGGCATATTTGTAATTAAAGCTTCACGAATCGCTTTCCGGCCATCAGCTTTAGCATTGATGGCGCGTTTTGCATGAACAGGCATAATCTCAAATCCTGTATATAAATCAAAAATTTCATCTGTATACGCATTAGACGCTAAGAACTTGATGCCTTGCCTGTCTAAGGCACGCAAATCTGAGACAAGCTGTTTTTGCTCCGCCATATCAAAGGCCCCTTGGCTATATTGTGTAAAGCTAGATGTGGCAGATAATGGCACATAAGGTGGGTCTAAATAGACAAAATCACCAGGGACGCAATGCTGCAGGATATCTGAAAAATGTAAATTCGTAATCTTTACATTTTGCAAAGCAACAGATGCTGCCTCTAATGCTGGGGCATTTACAATTTTGGGATCTTTATACCGGCCAAATGGGACGTTGAAAAAGCCTTTTGAATTGACCCTATACATGCCGTTAAATGCTGTTTTATTCAAATATATGAATCGACTTGCCCGCACAATTTTACTTAAGCGTTCCAAGCCGCCCTCTTCTCTGTCAAGGCTACGCTGCGCAAGGAAATAGGCTTTTTCATATTTGTGACGCTGGAGATGTTCAATTAAGGCTGACACATCATCACGCACCACCTCATAACAGTTGATGAGTTCTGGATTTACATCATTTATCCAGGCTTTATGTGAATTTAAGTCGAAAAAGACAGCACCACCACCCAAAAACGGTTCTACGTAGCGATCAAATTGATTAGGGACAAATTTTCTAATTTCAGAGAGTAGCTGGCGTTTACCACCAACCCATTTTAAAAAAGGTACCATATTATCTTAGGCTCAACTCTCAGCTAGAGGCGCTATAAAATACTTTTTATATTAATTAATGCAGTGCAAGCTACACGAAAGACGGTTCAACAAACAGCCCTTTTCACGCATCATTCACTTCTGAACGCTGCCTACATACTAATGACATAGGGAAAAAATGCGCACCTTATTGTCCATTTCTGCTCTGCTCGTAACCGTGTTTTTGGTGCAAACCGGCATTGGGTCAATGGGGCCAGTTGCCGCTCTGTCTGCAATTGCTTATGGCTTCTCTCCATTTGAAATTGGCCTGATAGGCGCGGCGCATTTTGTTGGATTTATTGCCGGGTGTTTCTTGACACCTTACCTTCTGTTTCGCGTTAGCCATTCCCGCGCTTTTTCGGCTATGGCCGGCCTTGCAGTGATCTCAGTCTTACTACATCCTATTTTAAATCATGCAATTGCATGGATGATTTTGCGTATTTTTATTGGCTTTTCTGTTGCTGGCTCTTACACCGCCATTGAAAGTTGGCTGAATTCTAAACTTACACAAACCAATAGAAGTCGTTTCTTTTCTTTCTATAAACTCGTTGATATGGCGGGTGGTCTGTTATCCCAGGCTCTGATTATTTCTTTGACACCTGGCACCTACCTGTCATTTTCCATCATTGCCATTGTGATTTGCCTGTCATTTTTGCCGCTTGCCCTTACAAAATCTGTACCACCAGACATTGAAGTGCCAACGAGATTCCGTCCAATATTAGCGATAGAGATTTCACCTCTAGCAGCTGTTGGTGCAGTTATCGTTGGGGCAACAAGTGCCGCTGTCCGCATGGTTGGGCCAGTTTTTGGGTATGAATCTAATTTTTCTTCAACTGATATTGGCATTTTTTTAATGCTCTTTATCTTGGGTGGTGCGTTAGCACAAATCCCAGTTGGATTCCTCGCAGAACATATAAATAAACGGCGTTTAATCGTGATGCTTAGCGCACTCACGGTGGTTTCATCTATCGGTCTGCAATTCTTTTCTGGAAATTTAGCCGCAGTTGCAAATCCGATTTTTGTGATGATTTTCCTGTTTGGCGCTACAACGATCCCGCTATATTCCCTTAGCGCCACACATGCGAATGACCTTGCTGACCCTGATGATTACACTGATTTAAGCGCCTCATTAATTTTGTTTTTCGGACTAGGCGCTATTACGTCTCCAGTGATTGCATCTCTAATTATCGACCAGTTTGGCCCTAATGCCATGTTCTCATTTTTTGCTGCGTTACATGGGGGCATGATCATATTTGCTTTTTATCGCTCACGGCGTCGGCCTGGGCTTCCTTTTGTCAGCTCATACATGTACATTCCGCGCACAACATTGTTAATTACAGCACGTTTGCGCCGCCAACGGACTAGAAAGAACCGGCTGTAACAATACGCTATGGTTTTCTGTGGAAAGCAAAGATTATGACCCAAAATACTGCGCATGGTTTGATGCTACTTGCAGCCCTTATCTGGGGCACGACATTTATCGCGCAATCAACTGGGATGGAAACGATTGGCCCCCTTGGCTTTACAGCAGCACGCTATGTGATTGGTGCGTTTGTTGTGTTGCCAGTGGCTATCTGGGAAATGCGTAAAACGTCATTTTTGGCTATAGCTTTAACAGACAAAAAAATTCTGTGGCAGGGCATTGGGCTTGGCGTTCTCATGTTTGGTGGGATAGCGCTACAGCAAACAGCTTTACTCTATACTAAAGTCGCAAATGCAGCTTTTTTAACAGCCCTATATGTGCCGACCGTGCCGCTACTGGGCTGGCTTCTGGCACGCACGCCCATTGCCCGTAAAATCTGGCCAGCGATACTATTATCGCTTATAGGCTCCTATCTGTTGTCCGGGTCTAATAGCCTACTCTCTCAATGGGGAGATTTTCTTGTCATTATAGGCGCCTTATTCTGGGGTGGTCATATTTATCTTATCGGTATTGTTACACAGAAAATAGAAGCGCCATTTCAATTATCAGTTTTACAATGTGTCGTCTGTGCAATAC
>WTHY01000133.1 GCA_011522945.1 Alphaproteobacteria bacterium | reverse complement strand
GGAGCGGCTCGCTGCATTAGAAGCGGCACGCAAAAAAAGAATCGCTGCTAATAAATCACGTTTAAAAGCACAGGCTGAAAAAATTAAGGCAGAGGAAGCGCAAGCCCGTCTCGCGGGCCAGCACAGATTAACTGATCTAAAAGCTGATTTAGAAGCTTTTTCCTATCAACAGACTGACACTGGATTTGTGTTGCCAGCCTCAGCATTTACCTTCAAGCGCCATCAACCCGCACGACAATTCACCTATGAGGCGCCTGAACAGAATAAGGGCCATATAAATGGAGAAATTCTATTCGAGGGGCAAAAAATCGTAAGTGGCACCGGGGCTGATGATAATAAGTTAGGTGATGTGCAGAGGTTTCAAATTCTGACAGCCATCATCTCAGCAGAGGGCACAGATTATGTTGCCTATAATAGTAGCGATTTTTCTGATAATGGATTTGCGAGGGCATCAATTGCAGCTGGAAAGACATGTGGTCATAAACATAAGTCAAAGGAATGGTTTCTTATTGCCGTGACAACAAATTCAAAAGAGGTGATATCCCGTATGCAATGTCAACGAGACTCCTTTGCTGATAGTGGTGCCGCCTATGGCTTGCTATATGATGTAATCTGGGCCGTATCCAAAGATATTCATCGCTATATGTCGTCGCCGGAGATTTAGATAGTTGTGCTATTTGGTTAATGCTTTAGAAAGAGTAGATGTATAAGGGCTAGATAATCAGGGGACCAAAAATGCATACCACTATAAAAGTACTTATTGTCGGCATGTTGCTTCTATTTGCTTATGTAGGGATTACAACTGTTTTCTAGGTTGGAGCGTAACTAACGGCTGCTATCCTAAGAAGGCTGGTATCCAAAGGCAGGAAATTGCACAGGATTGGATTGGCTCAAGACTGGAAATGTTGCAAGACAGGGCTTACATCCCCACTGGGAAAGTGACAGGCCTATGTTTGGCACCAGATTAGAGGTGGGCTAACACCGGATTTTGCTGATAACTGGATTTGGGAGGCGGCTACGGATATATGACGTCGGATTTGGTATTTGATTAGGGTTTGTAGGGGGTCGTATCCTGCCCTGTGCCGACCCATCCTGTAATACCATGTGATAGATGGCTTACCTGATTATACCCTAGCTGCTGAATAAGCGCATTTCCAAGTGTGGTTGTACGATTACCTGTACGGCAATAAAGCATGACTGGTGTATCTTGTGTCGGTACTGCCGTTTGAAATTTCGTGATAAATTCTGGATGTATCTGACCATTAGCCATGAAGGCAGTGATGGTTTCTGAGCCGTTAATTATACCAGTAGAGCGCCATTCATCTTCAAGCCTGATATCGATGATTACGACCCCGTCTGCTTGGGCAGTTAAAAGTTGATCTGGTGTTGCCTGGCCCAATTGCGCCGCCATAGCCTGTCCCCCGAATGTCATGACGACCAGCATTATGCTGGTAAAAAAATGAATAGCCATCTTATGCAATCTTTCCTCCAACATTTCAAGCTCGGTCAAAATTTCGTCTCAAAAGCCTAGCTGATTTTTTGGGTCAATACTATTTTTAGTCTTCAAATGTCAAAATGAGCATCGAATGCAAAATATATGTTTCAGCCTAGCATAGCTGACCATTTTATAACCTGACTATTTCCTGAAGATCTTGTGAATTTCGGCGATGTCATGCGATTTTGCCAATCTTGGCTTACCTGCTAATGATGAATTTTTCTTTCTAAATTAGAAAAAATCATTTCTAATTATAGAACGGAGGTGATTTGCCCCTCCGCAATAAGACGGCAACTTATGCCTCGATATAAGCCGCAAGGCAAAAACAAACAGGTAATCACACATCTGCAGCGACATTTCTGCTGCTTAAATCATAAGAATATCTGTTTCGTCTAACTTATTTCGCTTTGCGCCCCACCGTTTGACGCGGTGCCGCCAGCTTGACGCATTTTTTGTCCTAGTCTGCAAAGAAAGGGAGTAAAACTATGAGCTTATATACTGTATTGATGGAGGCCCTTGAAGCACGTGACATTGAAAAAACTTTAGATTGCTATCATCCTGATTATCAATTTGTAAGGCACCAAACAAACACTATTCTCACGCTTGAGGAATGGCGTCCTATGATGGAAGGCATGATGGCAAGTGACAAATGGGTTATGGAGACAGCACGGTGTATCTATGAAAATGATGATATTCTTGTATCTCACAGCCTGATGTCGTTTCCAGATGACACAAAGGAATCAGTAATTGTTGTGCATACAAAAAAAGCAGGGAAGATCGTCCGCACAGAGACAGGGGCAACACCAATCAAGGATTAATGTTTTCGATTAGTTTCCATTAAAAAGACTTCTCCAGAAGGGCAGCTATTAGCTGCCCTTGTTCCTATTTGATCATAATAAGGTGCGCATTAAGATAATGCGGTCGAATTTGTGACAGTAACCCACTTGCATAGCTATGGTATTTTTCCAAACAGAATTTATGCATCAAAATATGACAAAGGTACTTAATTTTGGTTCAAGGTGACTTGTGGGTAAACCTTAATGGTGGTTCGCTATGATAAAGTCCCGTTGAAATGAGCCATATCATGTTTTTATCTTGCCTTTGCCGACAAAGATCAACTGTGCTGATTGCCATCATCATCAGCACAAATATTTGGATAGGTTTGAGTGCCCCTCATGCTGCATATGCACAATCTTCAGATGCTATAGAAGATTGCTCAAATAGCCCATCTCACCATGTTACATTTTGGCCAAAAACTGATTTTTCAAAATGTATAATTTCTCTTGATGAAGTCCGCTCGGGTGGGCCGGGTAAAGACGGTATTCCATCAATAGATAGCCCGCGATTTATCTTGTCTAAGGATGAGGATGTTCTCGCATCAGATGAGCCTGTCATTAGTATTGAAATTAATGGTGAGGCCCGTGCCTGGCCACTTCGCATTCTCACCTGGCATGAAATCGTAAATGATACTTTAGGGGGTGTTCCTATTGCTGTTACATATTGTCCTTTATGTAATGCAGCGATTATTTTTGAGCGCGAATTTGCAGGGCAGTTTTTGAATTTTGGCACGACCGGAAATTTACGACATTCTGATTTACTCATGTATGACAGGCAGACAGAAAGCTGGTGGCAACAATATACAGGGCAGGCTTTGATTGGCAGTTTTGCTGGCCAGCGCCTAAAGATGTTGCCATCTCGTTTGGAGAGCTGGTCCCAATTTCTAGAGAGACATCCAGAGAGTACAGTTCTTCAGCCGCCGCAACCAGCATTGCGTGCTTATGGCATGAACCCTTATGTAGGATATGATACTAGCCGCTTTCCATTTCTTTTTGACGGTGCAGTGCCAGCCAATATCCAGCCGCTGGAGCGTGTTATTGTAGTAGAAGACTCTGCCTGGTCTCTAGAGTTTATCAAGAGGCAAGGCGTGTTTCATACAGGTGATTTACGCATAAGCTGGGTGGCTGGGCAGAGCTCTGCTCTTGATACATCACAAATTCAAAATGGTAGGGATGTTGGCACAGTAACGGTGCAAAGGGTGACTGCAGATGAGACCTTAGTAGATGTTATACATCACGTCACATTTGCCTTTGTCTTTCATGCCTTTAATCCAGACATAGCAATCATAACCCTTTAGTAAGAGCAGGCAAAAGGCTGGCTACAAGTAAAATGGCCATAGATATATTAAAAATGCGGTAGGCACGTGGCGTTGATAGAAAATGCGCGATTATTGTCCCAAGCCAGCACCATAGCACTGTTGATAAAATCGTTACGATGAAGAAAATGATAGTGATACTGGTTAAGCTAACCAAAAAGGCTGGGCCATTGCTCATATAAGCTGTGATAGCTGAAAAAACCACAATCAAAGCTTTCGGGTTCATCCATTGAAAGGCAAAGGCAGCCCAAAATGTCAGCGGTTTTGAGCGCTCCGCCATGCTGACACCTTCGATTTGGCGCGCTAGCTCTTTATCCTCTGACGGCATTGTCAATGCAAGCTTATACCCAAGATAGATTAGGAAACCGAAGGCAAATATACGCAAGATGTCATAGGAGAGGGGGGCAATAGCAAATAAGCTGCCAAGCCCTAAACCACCTGCAATAACAACGCTCATAAACCCGGCCGTAATGCCCAATATATGCGGTATCGTCCGGCCAAATCCAAAATTAGCTCCAGAGGCTGCCAGCATTATATTGTTAGGGCCTGGTGTAAATGCAGCAATAGTTGCGAAAATGGCAAAGGCTGAGAATTGATCGGCAAGGTGCAACACTTACTCAGTCAACCCATTAACTGTATCTTTGGTACCTTCAACTATATCCCCAGCCTTTTTGAGCAGAAACTTGCCGATAGACTTACCATCATTCACTATATTTTCAAGAACGTCTTCGCCAGCATCAAGTACTTTGCCACCACTATCCTTTACAGCTGAGAGAGACGCATTGTCTGGGATGATATCTTCAAAAAAACTTGCATTGTCAGCAGCCCTAGAAGTGAGGCTAGACAGTGCTGAAATACTTATGATTACTGCAATTACAGACCATTTTTTCATCAAATTCACTCCGTTTCGTTTGCGGTAGTCTAAACCTCAACCACATTAAATTGATATGTTAGTTCGCTGTTTTAATTAAACAGCCAATACGGTCTTTCCACAAGATTTCGCAAAGGCTTGCCGCTTTATCTCTATTGACAGGCGTGCTGAGTACACGAAAAAATTTACTGCCAGATGGTAGTGTATGTGATTGAATGCGCAGCCCCGTATCTGGAAACAGGCTCGCATGTTTTTCATATAGACGCATGATCATAGATTCTGCACGTCTACGATCTTGAAATGAGGCTAATTGAATCACAAATTGGCTATCTCTGTCGCTTTCTGATTGAGGTTCTTTGTCTTTGGAAATTTTACGTTCTTCCAAAACTTCAGTAACAGGTGATTTTGCAATCTCTGCAGATACACTGCCATTTGTTGATGTTGTTTCTGATACAGATTTTGGATTGGTAAGAGGCTGTTGAATTACCGCCTGCTGGTTTTGAGGGACCAAATCCGGTTTATCCTGTGTGCCTAAGCGACTTGCAGTCTTGGTAGAAAGTTTTGGTGTATTTTTGACGTTCTGATCAGATTGGGTGTCGATAGTGTTTGGAGAGTTTTTCTCTGCTGTGACAGTCTCTGGGTTAGGCTTGTTTTGTATCAGGCTTGATGATTCAATAATCTGATTAGTGGCATCTATCCTCGATGTTGGTGTTTCTATCGTGACAGGGACGCCCAGGCGGCTTTTAAACTCGGCGATAGTTGTCTCGGCCAAGCGTAATTTTCTATTAAGCTCTAGATTCATAGACAGTAAATCTTGGATTTGTTTGTCAACCTGCTCAGACGGCCTTTGCTTAATGTTTGGCGCAGAGGTTGATAAGTAGGAGAGCTCTGGAAATCTATCAAAAATAGCTATGTCAGCCTGTTCATAGACAGACCTACAATTTGCGCGCAAAAGTTGGCGTATTTGATTCTGGCCAGTTTGAAAGCTGTCTGACTCTGGATTGAGATTTATCTCCTCTTCTGTTTGTACAAGATTAGCAAAAATCCATTCACGGTAGATAGAAATTGTGGCGTCAATTTCCTCCCCGGTCGGTGAGGTGCCTGTTTCCAGCTGCCCAGCATTTCGAATGAGCGCACCACTATATTTTCGTCGCTCGCTCCATAATTGACCTATATCACCGGAAATAACGTCTTGTGTTTCCATGATAGCTGCAAAGCCAGCACAAACCGCGCCTTGTTCAGCTAACTGACCGTAATTTTGCCAATCTGTAATATTTAATTGGGCACGGGTAGTGCTGTACTGAAAGATACAAAAAAGCATCAAGCAACTTGTGAGGGCAAGCCGGCTTCGCTGTCTATGATGGATTTTCATAGTGGCTCTGGTCACTGGTGTTCGCCTGCCTTCAAGCTTTAATGATTATGCGACCTCGTTTGTAAAATCGCTTCTTCTGCGGCACGTATAACAGCGCGTGCTTTATTTTGACATTCTTCAAATTCAGACTGCTCGACGCTATCATAGACGATACCCGCGCCAGCTTGGATATGGAGCATATCATCTTTAATAATTGCTGTACGTAAAGCAATGCAGGTATCCATCTCACCAGTTACGCTAATATAGCCTATGGCACCTGCATAAATGCCGCGCTTATCAGGCTCCAGCTCGTCAATAATTTCCATGGCACGTATTTTGGGTGAACCAGAGACAGTACCAGCTGGAAACCCTGCCGCCATCGCATCAAGGGCGTCATATTCAGGCCGTATCTGCCCTCTAACCTCAGATGCAATATGCATGACATGGCTATAGAGTTCTATTTCAAAGTCTGAAATGACTTTTACACTTCCCACCTGTGACACACGGCCAACATCATTGCGCCCTAAATCCAGCAACATAAGATGTTCTGCACGTTCCTTTATATCAGAGAGCAAGTCAGCAGCGTTAGCTGCATCCTCTTCAGAATCTTTGCCACGCTTTCGTGTTCCAGCAATAGGCCGGATAGTCACTTCATTATCGCGCAAACGGACCAGTATTTCCGGGCTAGATCCGACAACGGACAGGTCCCCAAAGGTAAAATAAAACAGGAAAGGCGAGGGGTTTAAACGGCGAAGTGACCGGTAAAGTTCCATCGCTGGCAGTGTAAACGGCATTGAGAAGCGCTGGGACAGGACAACTTGGAAAATATCACCTGAAGTAATGTAATTTTTCGCGGTCCGCACCATCTCTTTAAATCGTGCCTCAGATACATTTGCTGTCGGCGCTTCAAGGTCAGGTAGCGCGCTTGCAACAACGGGCTTTGGCAAAGCGTCATCTAATTTGCGTTCAGTATCGCGCAACCGCTTTTGTGCGTTTGCCCACGCAATATCACCAGTGCTGTACTCACCTGGCCGAATTTGTGTTGCGATGGTGATTGTGTCTTTCAGCCTGTCAAAAATAGCGACCACAGAGGGGCGCATCAGCACAGAATCATAAGTGTTAATAATGCGCGGATTGGCATCTGGCAGGCGCTCCATATGGCGCACCATATCATAACCAAAATACCCGAACAGCCCTGCAGCCATTGATGGCAATGGCGCTGTTGATGGCATCTCACTTTCTTTTTGTATCTCGCGGATAGACGCAATCGGATTGCTAACTTCCACAGGCTCAAAGGTGTCTGGCGTCTCAGCTGGAGAGCGGTTTATCTCGACCTGACCATCCTTGCAACGCCATATCAGATCAGGCGCAATAGCAATCACTGAAAACCGGCCACGCACCTCGCCACCCTCGACAGATTCCAAAAGACAAGCATGGTCTGTGTCTGTGGATAGCTTCATCATGGCCGCGACAGCTGTTTGCGTGTCTGCCAGCATTTCAGAATATATGATTTGTGTCTGCCCAGCCTCATATAGGTCTAAACAGCGTTGATAATCCTGATGGCTAAATATCTGAGACATGCGTATTTATGTCCGGTTTCTTTTTGAACTTAATTGCCCTGCGCCACCAAGAGCTGGCGAACAGCCTCAGGGTAGGTCTCTAAATCATGTTCATCTGATAGTTGGATAGCCAATGCCGTGCCAATATCTTCTTGAACAAGCTGATTAAAGCTTGTCGCCAGATTTTCAGTAAAATCCGCCACAGCCGATGCATCTGCGGCAAATAGGTTTGCCGTCTTTACGATTAAGGCAGCTTCACCTGTTTCTACAAGCTGTGCCTCGCCAATCTCCTGCGAAAAGGCTGCATTTGCGATTAAACGTGCTGAAGCTTCGTCAAGACCAGCGCCACTGCGCTGGAACTTGCCACTCTCTTCAGTCTCACTAAAAGCAACATCACCTTCAGCCAATGCTGCCTCTGCTGCCAATCTTGCTGCAATAATAGCCTGTTCACGCTTCCAGTCTGTTAAGGCGCGTGTTTCTACTTCCGCTAATCTGCGCTCTCTTGGCTCTGCTTCTGAGATAGCGCGCACCACAAAATAATTATCTAAGCTAGCTTCAACCACAACGCTAGTTTCATCAATCTCTATAGCCCATGCCTCAGCAAGGAATGCACTGTCTGTCGTCAGCTCAGCAGCTGGTCCTTCATAAGCAAGGCCATCTATAGTACGCCCTGATCGTGATATGCCTGAAATCGTATCTAGCGATGCGCCTATAGAGGCAGCTGCTTCAGCTAAGGTTGCCCCCGCGCCAAGTGCATCCTCCACTGCATTTACATTGTCGAACAGCTGTCCGATGGCAGCTTCAGTACGCAACGCATCCTCAATGATGGTACGCACATCATCTAATGTTTGCTGGCCGCCCTCTGAGATAGCATCAACAATACCAAGGTTATATCCAAAAGCTGTTTGGACTGGACCAACTATTTCACCAGAATTCGCTGCAAAAACAGCCTCCCCAAAAGCAATATCTAAATCAGTTTTTCTGACATCACCGAGGCTGACATCACTCTCTGTCCATCCTAGAGCCTCTGCAGCTACATCATTAAATTGAGATACATCTTCAATTTTAGCCGCAGCTGCCTGTGCCTCTTCTTCTGTGGCAAAGACCATCTGACGCACAGCACGTGTTTCTTGAGTTATGAATTCCTCAGAACGTGTGTCATAGGCAAGTTTAATATCATCTTCATTCAGCGTAACAGCCTCTGCTGCTCTCGCTAGAGACATATTTAACACCTGAACATCACGCAAAGCAGGTGCGTCATAGGCAGATTTATTTTCATCATACCAGGCTGAAAGGCTTGCTGTATCTGGATCAGCTACAAGGTCTGGCAGCACATCAAACCGAAGAATTTGTGCTGTTCTCTCTTCTAATTGATATTGGGCAAGCGCCTTCGACAGGCCGGGTGCATAAGTTCCACCCTCAGCAACGGTCTGGACAAGCTGCTGGGTTATAAGAGAGTCGCGCAAGCGCTGTAGATAGGTCTCTTCAGTAAAGCCATTCTGCGCAAGGATTTGGAGGAAGCGGCCTTCCGCGAATTCTCCAAATTCATTTTGAAAAGCGGCTTCATTTGAGACAGCTTGCCGAAGCATATCCCTCGTGACATCAAGCTGTAGCCTATCAGCTTCTGCAGCAAATACAGCCTTACGGGATAATTGTCCTATAACTTCATCTAAAAGGCCGATTTGAAGCGCTTGACCGATATTCATATTTGGTAATGAGGATCTGCGAATAAGTTCAAATTCGTTTGCAGCCTCGTAGATTGTAACGGTTTGTGTGTTTGCTTTGACAGCCCTGTCACCACTGCCAAACAACCCGTTGCTGACATCACCAATACCCCAGATGGCAAAGCCGCCAGCTAGAAATAACAAGAACGCTTTCATAAATGGTGACTTTGTGCCACTCCGCATCGCCTGTAACATTAGTTAATGTACCTTTTGCATCAAAATATTTTATTCGGACTACCGCGCCAGAGCCTTCAAAAGGCTTGGCAGGTCAAACGCTCAGCCACTATAAAGAGGTTCATATGATATTCGCAATCATTTAGACAGTGTTTGCGATGTTTTTGTGCAGGTTTTTCCCATTGAGGAGGGATTTAAGGTGATTATTGCGGCAAATTGGAAAATGAATTTGGGTCAGGCAGAGGGGGCAATCCTTATTCAGGGGTTGAATATGCATGCTGATAGATGGTCTGACATTTCTATTGTGATTTGCCCACCAGCACCATATTTGCTGGCAATGCGAGATATTGCACATTCTGAATTTCATATTGGTGGCCAAACCTGTCATGGAAAATTATTTGGTGCGCATACCGGCCATGTAAGTGCTGCTATGCTTGCAGATTGTGGTGCAGATTATGTGATCATTGGGCATTCTGAGCGCCGGCAATCTGATGGGGAATCAGGCAGTGTTCTCTTAGAGCAAGCCAAATGTGCAATAGATGCTGGATTGCGCATTATATATTGTGTGGGGGAAACTCTAGAGGACCGGCAAGCTGGTCGTGAAAGCGAAGTTGTGTCTGGACAACTTGCCGATATACAGGATTTGTTAAATTCTGGCGATGTGCCAGTCATAGCCTATGAGCCAGTCTGGGCTATTGGTACAGGGCAGGTTGCCTCTGTGCCTGATATCGAAGCTATGCATAATTTCATTAAATCAGAAACAAGCCGGATTATGGGTGCATCAGATATGCCGCAAATTCTTTATGGCGGCTCAGTAAAGCCAGATAATGCCGAGGCTATCCTCTCCATTCGTTCTGTTGATGGTGCGCTTATTGGTGGCGCGTCTCTAGATGCAGATGGTTTTGCTACGATATGTGATTATGCGCAAAAGGTTAGTCGCTAACAATATTGGTAGGTAAAATACCGCTAATACAATGTATCTTTTGAAAAAAGCGCAATTGTAGGTGTTTTATGGGCATAATGCTGTGATTTTTCGCTTTACCTTTAGCGGTAGGTTGGGCTAGAACATGCGGGTTGTTTGACGGGGATATCATCACTATGACGACGGTTCTGCTGACCATTCACATTTTAATTGCAATTTCGCTTGTGGGCTGCGTGCTATTGCAGCGCAGCGAGGGCGGCGGTCTTGGTATCGGCGGTTCAGCTGGCGGTGGCTTTATGACTGCCAGAGGTACTGCGAATCTGATGACACGTGTCACAGCCATTCTTGCAGCTTGTTTCTTTCTCACCTCAATAGGCCTTGCAATTCTTGCAGGCGCTGGCAATGAGACTGTCTCAATTGTTGATGAAGTGATCGAAAGCACACCTGAGCTACCAGCACTGCCGACCGTACCAACAGGGCAGTAATATGTCATCTAATGTGAAACGAGACACCGCCATCACAAGACAGGACAGGCGGCTATGACACGTTTTATCTTTATTACTGGCGGTGTAGTATCATCATTAGGTAAGGGCCTTGGCGCGGCTGCTTTGGGTGCCTTATTGCAAGCGCGTGGCTTTAAGGTCAGGCTGCGGAAGCTTGACCCCTATCTGAATGTTGACCCTGGCACAATGTCACCTACGCAGCACGGTGAGGTGTTCGTTACAGACGATGGCGCCGAAACAGACCTTGATCTTGGTCATTATGAGCGCTTTACAGGTGTTCATAATAAAAAGACAGATAATGTCACAACTGGTCGCATTTATTCAGATGTGCTGGCAAGAGAGCGCCGTGGTGATTATCTTGGTGCCACGATACAGGTTATTCCGCATGTCACAGATGCGATTAAAGCCTTTGTTTATAACGACCTGACTGACGAAGATTTTGTCCTATGTGAAATTGGGGGCACAGTAGGCGATATTGAGTCACTGCCGTTTCTTGAAGCAATTCGTCAGCTTGGAAACGAGCTTGGTCGTGAACGGGCCTGTTTTATCCATGTAACATTAATACCCTATATCAAGGCGGCTGGTGAGCTGAAAACGAAGCCAACACAACATTCAGTCAAGGAATTGCAGTCAGTTGGTATTCAGCCTGATATTCTCATGTGTCGTACTGAGCAGGAATTACCTCAAGATCAGCGCGGCAAAATTGCGCTTTTCTGTAATGTGTCTAAGGATGCTGTGATTTTGGCAAAAGATGTTGCCAATATCTATGATGTGCCTGTTGCCTACCATGAACAAGGTCTAGATGCGCAGGTCTGCTCACATTTTGGTTTAGATGGTAAATCCCCAGATCTCAGCCGTTGGAATGGTATTTCAGATGCCTATACAAATCCTGATGGTGAAGTAACAGTTGCTGTTGTGGGTAAATATGTATCCTTGCAGGATTCTTATAAATCACTTTCAGAAGCTTTGACACATGGTGGTATTGCAAATCGATTGCGTGTTAAGCTGAAATGGATTGATTCTGAAGATTTAGAGCAATCTGACGAGGCTGTAGCTGAACATCTTTCAGATGTGTCTGCTATCCTTGTGCCAGGCGGGTTTGGTAAACGTGGCTCAGAAGGAAAAATTCGGGCTATAGCCTATGCACGTGAGCATAAGGTGCCATATCTCGGTATTTGTTTTGGTATGCAGATGGCTGTTTTAGAAACAGCACGTGCCTTAGGCGGCATGCCAGAAGCAAATTCCAGTGAATTCGGCCCTGATGGGGAGCAGCTTGTCGGTCTTATGACAGAGTGGACAAGTGGTAATGAATTGCAAACCCGTTCAGAGGAAGATGATTTAGGCGGTACGATGCGCCTTGGTGCCTATGAATGTCATTTGAATGCAGGCTCTATTGTCAGAGACATGTATGGAGACAAGGTGATTTTTGAACGTCATCGCCACCGGTATGAGGTAAATGTTGCCTATAAGGACGCGCTGGAAAAAGCTGGCATGACTATGTCTGGATTATCGCCAGATGGTAGCCTGCCTGAAATCGTAGAACGGCCAGACCATCCATGGTTCGTGGGTGTGCAGTTCCACCCAGAATTAAAGTCAAAACCATTTGAGCCACATCCTTTATTTGTTGGGTTTATTGCGGCTGCCGAAAAAAGAGATAGACTAGTCTAGTCTACACATATCCTCTGAGATATGAGGATTGCGCGCAATATCTGGGAGAAAGTCATGTCTGATGTAACAATCGGCCCTATAACCATATCAGACAAGAGTCCATTGGTTTTAATTTCTGGACCGTGTCAGATTGAAGGGCGTGACCATGCGCTTAGGCATGCGGAAGCCTTGCAGGTGGCCGCAACATCAGCTGGCATGGGTTTCATTTATAAATCCTCATATGATAAAGCAAATCGTACCTCTGCCGGGGCAGCACGCGGTGTTGGTATTGATGAGGGTATTCGGATTCTAGATGATGTGAAGGCAGCATTTGGTTGCCCTGTCCTTACAGATGTGCACTTACCAGAACAATGTGCGCCTGTCGCAGAGGTTGTTGATGTATTGCAAATTCCAGCCTTTTTATGTCGTCAGACAGATTTATTGCTGGCAGCTGCGGCGACAAACGCAGCAATCAATGTGAAAAAAGGTCAGTTCTTAGCTCCCTGGGATATGCAGCATGTGGCTGCAAAAATCACAGGAGCAGGTAATCAACGCGTTTTATTGACAGAGCGTGGCACCTCATTTGGCTATAACACATTGGTTAGCGATATGCGGGCTCTACCGCAAATGGCGGCGCTAGGGCACCCTGTGATATTTGATGCAACACATTCGGTGCAGCAGCCTGGTGGACTTGGTGGCGCCTCTGGAGGGCAGCGAGAATTCGTGCCGTATCTAGCGCGCGCAGCTGTAGCCGTAGGGGTCTCTGGTTTGTTTATTGAAAGCCATGAAACCCCAGATACTGCACCGTCAGATGGCCCAAACATGGTG
>WTHY01000140.1 GCA_011522945.1 Alphaproteobacteria bacterium | reverse complement strand
GCTTCAAAGACTGTGGCATCCTGCCACGCTTGACCACCATGTGCGAGCGGTGTGATTCCGGCTGCTGCCAGTTTCTCAGCCGCGGCATTGAATTCATCCCATGTTGCTGGCATTGCGATACCATTTTTTGCCAATACATCAGCATTTGCCCAAATCCAGTCAATTCTGTGGACGTTCACAGGTGCAGCACACCATGAACCTTCACATTTCATGTGACCGGCAATATTGGCAGGCAATACATCTTCCCAGCCATTGGCTTCTGCCACAGCTGAGATATCAGCAAGCACACCTTCTTCGTACCATTCTTGGATTGAAGGGCCTTTAAGCTGAACAGCTGTCGGGGCATTACCTGAAAGAACACGCGCACGAAGCGCTGTCATAGCAGCGTCACCGCCACCACCAGCAACTGGCATATCAGTCCATACACCGCCGCGTGATGCAAATTCCTGCTGCAACACGGCAACAGATTTGGCTTCACCACCTGAAGTCCACCAATGAAGAACTTCAGCTTGTGGTTCGGCTTTGGCAGTTTGTGCTGCCATCACTGTCATAGCAGCGACTGCTGCAATACTCATAAAGTGTTTCATTTGAAAACCTCCCATTGAATCTCTACGAACCCTATAATCGGTATCTGCCCACTATGAAGAATCCAATGCAAAAAAGGAGATCTGAGCGTAAACGTGGAAATTAAATTTTTAAAATATTACCTATTGTTACTTTTATTCATGTATCTTTAGACTAAATTTGTCCCATAACGGGGCTCACAATGATGTGTAAAAGCGATGACAATTTCAAAATTACTTATAGTAGATGATGATATTGAAATGCGCCAGATGATGGCGAGCTATCTGCAAAATAGTGGCTTTATGGTGTATCAGGGCGCAAATCTAGCGGACCTCACCCATTATCTAAATGAAAAGCAAATAGACCTGATATTGCTAGATGTCATGCTAGAATATGAGAATGGCATTGATATCTGTAAAAAGATACGTGAAGAGCATAATGTGCCAATCATCATGGTCTCAGCCTTATCATCTGATCATCATCGCATGTCTGGATATGCGGTTGGGGCAGATGATTATGTTGCCAAGCCCTTTAATTCCCAATTGCTTCTAGCGCGGGTTAATGCGGTCTTAAACCGCGTGCAAAGAAGCCCTTCCTTACTTCATCGACGTGATACTGCCACTTATGAATTTGCTGGCTGGACTTATGAAAGCCGCACGCGTGAAGTGTTTAATGCAAAAGGTGTTTTGATTGCCCTATCACAAAGAGAGTTAAAATTATTGCAACTGCTGCTGGCGAATCCGCATATTGCGCTAACACGTGAAGAGATTATTGAGGCGATGGATAAACAAGAGGGCGATAAAAACACCTCTGGTCAGGTCAGCAAAGCCTTAGATGTACTGATAGGCAGGATCAGACAAAAGATTGAAGATGACCCGAAAAATCCAAAGCTTATTAAAACAGTGCGGAATATTGGTTATATGTTCAGCGCATCAGTGAAAAAAATCGAACATGGGTAAGGGTATCCCCATCAGCATTAAGACACTTATGAATGCATGGATTACCATCGCATTATTATCTGGTGCTTTGAGTGCATTTCTATGGATGGATTCTAATCATAGATGGCAATCCCATATTCAGAAATCCTATCTAGCAGGCATTGCCATTCATGATTATCTGCAAGGGCATGATGTGTTGCCTGATGTGATTGTAACCTCACAATTATCACGCAATGAGAGCCGCCTAGCAGATGCCGGTCTGTGGCAGAAATTATCTTTTATTTCAGGATCAGATAAAATCTCCAATTTTGTTCTAGATGATTCGGTAAAAGACCAAGCGATTTACAAAACCATCCGCGTTACGGTGCTATCTAAAGAACTATCCTATAAAAAAGATGATATACCTCTTAACAGCCCTGTCGCTAATGCACAAAAATTAGCAGAGATCACACGGCTTCTTGCACGATATTGTTCTCAGAACACATTGCTTATCAAATATGATAATGCGTTATGGCGTAAGATAGATGGTACCGCTATTTGGGGATGTGATGCACAGCCAGCTGATTGGCGTTTAGCGGCATTATCAATCATCATTCTCATCATCAGCTCGCTCGTAACGCTTACGTCTTTGACGGCTTCAGGATTTGCAAATTTCGCAGAGAAATTGAAACACCGCTTTCGGAAAAAAGATGCGTTTCTCTTTGAGGTGCGCGGCACGAAAGAATTGCAGGATCTTGCAAAAGCGCTGAATATGAACATTGAACAAGAGCGTGCATCTATTCAAAAACGTGCCATGTTTTTATCAGGGGTAAGCCATGACCTTGGCACGCCGGCAACACGCTTGCTTTTGCGCTCTGAGCAAATTGAAGATACCGAATTACGCGGAAAAATTGAATCTGACATCGTGAAAATGACAGATATGATCCAGTCAGTCCTCTCTTACACACAATCAGAAATAGCTGATGAGGAACACCGGCCGTTATCGTTAATATCATTGGTACGCACGATTGTTGATGAATATGCCGATATGGATAAGCCGGTCTCGTTTCAAGAGCCTGTTATTTCAACAAAAGCGATTCAGAATATTTTTCAGGGTAAGAGTGAAAAACAAAATAAGGTGAATAGCCTTCAAATGGAAAATTTCGTTGTAAAAGGTGACCCGCTTGCCTTGCAGCGTGCTATTACCAATTTGATTGAGAATGCGCTGAAATATGGCAGACGCGCTATTGTCAGCGTCACGGGGGATGAGACTTATGCAGAAGTCAGTGTTCTTGATAATGGTCAGAATCTCTCAGAAGAAGAGCTTGAGACATTAACCCAACCCTTCCAGCGAGGGCAGAATGCGGTAAATACAGCAGGCGCTGGTATCGGGCTTGCAGTGGTGCATAACATCGCTGAACAGCATGGTGGCACCCTGTCATTTGCCAGAACAGAAGAAGGCATGACCTCAACCATTTCCATATTGCGCGTATAAGAAGGTTCGCTTGGTCTGGTTGCCAAAGGGACTGTCAGCTCGTTTGAGTCACTAAATGTTGCTCTCAGCTTTATAAGCTAATGCGCATTCACGCAAATAGAACATATCACGACCAAGATGCGTTCATTAGTCGCTTATTAAAATCGCGTGCTGTCCTCTATGAGATAGCCACCGCTTTTGACATAGATGCCTGTTAAAGCTTGGATAACAACTTGATGCGTGACAAATAATACAAGCTCATCCTCTTTAATGCGCGCAAGCTCTTCTCGCAATAATGCAAGTGTCTTATCTCTATCAACATGACCTTCATAGAAAGAGGCAAGCCCGTAATGAATTTCATATGCACCCAAATCTAGCGCCTCTGCCGTATCAATACAACGGCACCAGGGGCTTGTCAGAATACGTGTTGGCCGCAAGCCTTTTGCACGTAAAGCTTTCCCTATTTCTTGTGCCTGAGCGATGCCTTCTGCACTGAGATTACGCTGTGTTTCACAATCATCGATTTGGAAATGAGCAGGGTCACCCGTGCCAGGCGCTATGGCATGGCGCATCAGGATAATATTCTCACCAGCTATGGCATGAGAGCTATAGAGCAGTAGGAATAAAGCTATTATTTTAGGAATATTTACCATCACCAACACGCCCGATATATCACAACATATAGTGGGAGTGGCCTACTTAAGCATTCCAGCTTGTCTTATCTGCCTTCGGGCGGAAATCTTCGATAAATTCGCCTTCTGATAGGAAATAGACTTGCTCTGCAATGCCAGTGGCAAAATCGCCGATGCGCTCAAAATTCTTGATAATGAATAGCAGATGCACACCAGAGACAAGGCCATCAG
>WTHY01000085.1 GCA_011522945.1 Alphaproteobacteria bacterium | reverse complement strand
GAATATATTGAAGAGACAGAAGAGAACACATATCTGCTTGGCAGTGATGCTATAGTGCGTGCAGATGTACGCCGGTTATTAGATTGGTTTGAGCTTAAATTTGACCGTGAGGTCTTACGGCCTATTGTGAATGAACGTGTTATAAAGCGGTTTCATTCTGGGGAAGCTGTTTCATCTCAAACCATTCGGTCTGCATCTATGAACGCACAAGTTCATATGAAATATCTAGAATATCTCACCTCAGAACAGAATTGGCTGACAGGTAGTGATTTAACACTCGCAGATTTGATGGCAGCGGCCAACCTCTCGGTGCTGGATTATTTTGGAGATATTGATTGGGCTCGTTATGAACATGTCAAAGGCTGGTATATGAAGCTGAAATCACGTCCAAGCTTCCAGCCCTTATTAGGCGACCAGCTAGCAGGCCTAACCCCATCGTCACATTACACTAAGATAGATTTTTAGTCTTTTTGCTCGCTTTATACAGTTGCGCAATATGTTGGAGCCTCCTCAATACTGGCTCTTTTATTTGTATTCTCTCACTCCGGTGCGTTATGTACCAAGTTCGAAATGATGATAATCTCAACGCTAGCGCACAAGATAGGCATGTGTAATTGAACCAGAATGGCGAGGTCAGATTTATTTCAATCATTAGTGGAGATAATATTGTGGGCAGAGTTATAGTGAGAATGCCTACAAGCAAATCATAATTTTTTGTCACTAAATATCAGCGCGTATGGGGGTTGCTGTCCCAATATGTGCCTGAGCGTTCGATGATTTCCTCATCACTATCGAGGCTTGCAAGGACAATCAGTAAGCCAACAATTTGCACATTAAAAAGTGAGATGGTTGGGTTTTGCAAAAGCTCTAAAGCAATGTGCATATAGTCCTGTCTGAAAGCATCCACCATTTTTAATAGGGCAAATTTATTGGGTGTGCGTCAAAGCCGGAACTACAGGGTTTCACCGCCTAAGACAGGATAATGCGGATTAAGAATTTCATGCAAAAGACAGAGCAATTTATGTCCAGCATTGGATTTTTAAAAGCAGGAGATGTGAATTTAAGACATCATAAGATTATGATTTTCCAAGTAGTCTTTCATACATGAGAGCTGCAGAATCTGTAATCATGTTAAGCTGTGCATCCTCTGAAAAGCGGTGGCCTGCCTGTTTAACTATATTTATCTGCACGTCCTCTGAGGTAAGTGCTGATGCTATATCGAGGGCAGTCTGCCAAGGCACTTCATGATCAGCTAACCCTTGATGCAAAATCACAGGCCCGTCAAACTGGATTGGCTGGGTTAGGCGTAAATGTTCTCGTCCATCTGTAATCAGATTATAGGTATAGATAACATCTTCATCACTATACGGATTATCAACAGCAATGTGGCCGGTATCTTTCATGGCGCTACGTGCATCTTCGGTGAGCGTGTCCCATATAAGCCGTTCTGTAAAATCCGGTGCAGCTGCAATGCCAATAAGGCCGGCAATTTTGTCAGCTCGTTTCACAGCCAGATTGAGCATGATCCAGCCCCCTAGAGAGGAGCCAACGATAATTTGTGGGCCTGTTGTCACAGCATCAAGAATTGCTAATGCATCGTCAGTCCACTGACTAATTGTGCCATCAAGCGTGTGACCGTCGGACAGGCCATGGCCGAAATAATCCATTCTCGTAAAGCCAATGCCATTTTCAACTGCCCAAGAAAACAGGATTTCAGCTTTTGAGCCAAACATGTCTGAATTATGGCCTGGTAGAAATAGAAGCCCCGGACCAGACACCTCAGATTTGGCTGGTACATGTTGGTAGGCTAATTTCAACCCATCTGGTTTTTTAAAATAGGATATATCAGTCATAAAATTTCACACATCTTCCGATAGAAATTCAGGTTTTATCAGGGTAACTTTACCTATACCCATAATTATGAATTATGCTAAAGCATTGGTCCAACCCTTAATTTGAAATCATGGTTTTGTGAGATTTGTCGAGTTAGCCTCAACTGGCTATGGCATCAGAGTGTAAATGAACAGCAAAAAAACAGATGCAGTACATAAGCTAGTACAACCCGTCATTGTGCAAATTCTTCCAGCCTTAGGGCGTGGCGGTGTGGAACGTGGCACTGTGGAAATGGCGCAGGCGATTGTTGATGCAGGTTGGCGCGCTGTCGTTATAAGTAATGGCGGTAATTTGGAAAATAAGCTCGCGCGCGCAGGCGCTGTACATTATACGCTGCCAGTGCACACAAAAAATCCACTCAAATGGGGTGGTGTTCGTAGGCAAGTTAAGAAGATTTTGCGGCATGAACATGCAGATATTGTACATGTACGCTCACGTGCCCCAGGCTGGATAGCCTTGCCAGCTGCCAAAAGCTTGAAAATTGCAACAGTGGCGACAATTCACTCCAAGTTTCAGGCCCAAAATGTTTTAAAACATAGCTATAATGCAAAGATGTTGAGCGCGGACAGGGTGATTTCTATCTCGGATTATGTGGATGCTATCCTAAAAAACCAATATAGCCGCTTTTATAATGCTGAAACGCATCATGTTATTCATCGCGGTGCAGATATTACGCAATTTGATCCAACGAATGTGAAGCAATCACGTATCGTACGTGAGGCAGAACGGATGAATTTGCCACTTGATATGCCTGTCATAATGCTCCCAGCACGACCGACAAGCTGGAAGGGGCATGAATTATTGCTTGAAGCTATGGCACGCCGCGCTGACAAGAATTTCTGTCTAGTTTTGTTGGGTGTAGAGGCAAATGGCTCAGCCTATGCAGAAAAACTCAATAACATGGCTCTACGTCTTGGTTTAGGCGGGCAGGTCAGGCTCGTCGCTGCCAGTGATGACATGCCAGCAGCCTTGATGCTGGCTGATGTTGTTGTGATGCCCTCAATTTTGCCAGAGCCATTTGGCAGAGTTGCCCTTGAAGCGCAAGCTATGGGCCGCCCTATTGTGGCATTCGATCATGGTGGTGCTGTTGAGTCGATAATTGATGGTGAGACCGGCTGGCTTGCGAAACCAAATGATGCTGAGGCACTGGCGGAGGCTGTCGATAAAGCACTTGCGCTGACCCCAAAAGCCAGAGACGCACTTGCGGTAATTTCACGGGCACATGTCATGAAGAATTTTTCAGTACAGAAGATGTGTGACAAAACCATAGCGGTTTATCGCGACCTATTAGGTATGTAATATCCTTTATAGGGTGAATAATCGCAGTTTTCGCCGCTTTCCTCTTGCCCGTTTTGCCGTTCCGGTTATAGATTGGCGCAAATCATTTTGACTGTAACTTGTAGGTTAACCGAATAATGCCTGTCATTTCATTACCAGATGGCTCGACTAGAAATTATGACGCACCTGTAGCGCCAGCCACCATCGCAGCTGACATTGGCCCAGGTCTTGCAAAGGTGGCTATGGCCGCCATCGTTAATGGGCAGGATTGGGATCTGACGCGCCTGATTGATACAGATGCAGAGCTGCAGCTCATTACGCCACGTGATGATGCGGCACTTGAGATTGTGCGACATGATGCAGCCCATGTGCTTGCAGAAGCGGTTTTGGAATTATTTCCGGAGACACAGGTTACAATTGGCCCCGCGATTGAAACAGGATTTTATTACGATTTTTATCGTGAAACGCCGTTTTCCACCGAAGATTTAGAGGTAATTGAACAGCGCATGCATGAAATCGTCGATCGTGACGAGCCAATTGAACGTGGTGTGTGGTCTCGCGATGAAGCTGTTGCCTTCTATAAGGATAAGAATGAGCCTTTTAAAGTTGAGTTAGTTGAAGCTATCCCGGCTGACGAAACTGTCAGCTATTATAC
>WTHY01000147.1 GCA_011522945.1 Alphaproteobacteria bacterium | reverse complement strand
ATAAGAGACAGATATATATGGTCGTGACAAATTTCTGGCCGAGGCTGTCGAAGCCGGTGTCGATGGTCTTATCATTGTAGATTTGCCGCCTGAAGAGGATAGTGAGCTATGTGATCCAGCTATTGAAGCTGGTTTAGCATTCATCAGATTGGTTACCCCAACCACCTATGGTGACCGTTTGCGCCTTGTCTTACAAAAAGCAGGTGGATTTGTGTATTATGTGGCAGTTGCCGGGATAACAGGTACGAAGAGTGCAGCAGCTGATACAATTCGTGCTGCTATAGCGCGCATTCGTGCTGAAACAGACTTGCCTGTTGTAACAGGATTTGGCATCCGCACTGCCGAACAAGCTGCAGAAGCAGCACAGCTTGGTGATGGGGCAGTTGTTGGCTCTGCAGTCGTAGATATCATCGCTAATGGTGCTGAGACAGGGGAGACCGGCGCTGCTTTAGCAGCTAAGGTGGGCAGCTTTACCGGTGAGCTTGCCAATGCCATTGCTAATGCTTCTAAATAAAGAGGCATGCAAGACAAAAAGATTAAAACAGCGCTAGCGCGCTGATAGTAAAGGGTCTGTTTTTAGACAGAGGAGACAATAGAGATGAACTGGTTGACGAATTCGGTATTGCCGAAAATCAAAGCGATGGTTGCGTCTCAAGATTCAACCGATACGCTGTGGGTCAAATGTAAATCCTGTGATCAAATGATTTTCGAAAAGGATTTTGAAGCCAGCCATAATGTATGTCTGACATGTTCGCATCATGCACCTTTGCCACCCCAAATGCGGTTTAAACAGTTATTTGACGACAGCAAATTCACGCCGATCGCATTGCCTGCTAATGCAGATGATCCCCTAAAGTTTAAAGATTCGCGCCGCTATACAGACAGGTTGAAAGACACAAGAGCCAAGACTGGTGCCGAGGATGCCATCGCTGTTGCCAGCGGCTCGATAAGAGGACAGCGCGCTGTTGTAGCTGCTTTTGATTTCCGTTTTATGGGCGGCTCGATGGGACGGTCAGTTGGCGATGCTATTTTAGCTGCGGCTGATGCAGCTATTGCAGAAAAAGCTGCGCTTATCACGGTCCCTTCTACTGGTGGTGCCCGCATGCAAGAAGGCATTCTCTCACTTATGCAGCTGCCTCGCACAATTGTAGCGGTTGATCGTGTTCGTGATGCAGGATTACCATATTTTGTGCTTCTAGCGCATCCGACTACAGGTGGGGTCACAGCATCATTTGCCATGCTAGGTGATATTCAAATTGCCGAGCCAGGCGCAATTATCGGCTTTGCAGGCCGCCGCGTTATCGAAGAAACAGTGCGTGAAAAATTGCCAGATGACTTCCAGACTGCTGAATATCTACAGGAACATGGCATGGTTGATGCAGTTGTAGCGAGGGCTGACCAGCCAGAATTTTTTGGCCGAACCATTGCCATGCTGACACAAAAATCAACGGCCTCTGAGTCTGCTTAGGGTTTTTAGCACAAATATGATTTCAAAAATTGATGCTGCACTTGAGCGTCTGTCTGCCTTGCACCCAAAATTAATTGATTTGGGGTTGGACAGAACGTTTGAAATTCTAGAGGCTCTTGGCAATCCACATTATCATCTGCCGCCAACCATTCATTTAGCTGGCACTAATGGTAAAGGTTCAACAGCTGCTTTTTTACGGGCCATGGCTGAACAGGCTGGCTTGTCAGTGCATGTATATAGCTCTCCCCATCTATGTCGCTTCCATGAGCGCATTCGCCTGGCAGGGACGCTTATAGATGATGAGACACTTATTTCCCTATTAGAAGAAGTTGAAACTGCTAATGCAGGGCGGCCAATTACCTTTTATGAGGTTACAACAGCAGCTGCCTTTCTAGCCTTTTCAAGAACCCCAGCAGATCTGCTAATCTTGGAAACCGGCTTAGGCGGAGAGTTAGACTCAACCAATGTTTTGGACGCACCAGCGGCAACGATTTTAACGCCTATTGATAGAGACCATGAACAGTTCCTTGGGAGCGATTTAGGTGAAATTGCACGCACGAAATCTGGTATAATGCGCTCATCAACACCCTGCATTTCAGCACAGCAACAGCCAATCGTTGCAGATATGATTGCAAAATGTGCGCAGGATTTAAATGTACCCCTAACCATTGTCAGCCAGCCACAATCTGGAACAGCTACCGCAGCTTTTCGCCTGAAACTTGGGGAAGATATTTATGACTGCCCGAAGCCTTCTTTATTTGGTGCCCATCAGATACAAAATGCTGCTTTGGCTATAACTGCACTTTATGAAGCCCAAAGACATGGGAAATTAACAATAAATATTGATGCGGCTATTGCTGGCATAGCAATGGCGCACTGGCCAGGACGCATTCAGCATCTTCAGACAGGTTTGTTAGCGAAACAGGTACCAGCCGGAGAATTTTGGCTTGATGGCGCACATAATGCGCATGGCGCAGCTGCACTGGTAGATAGTTTGCAAAGCTTATCAGATGGGAAATGGAGCCTCATTGTGGGGCTGCTTAATACACGCCCTCCTCAAGCTTTCTTTACCCAATTACAAACAATCGCCGCTGAAATCCACGCCATCTCTATACCTGACCAGCCGGCAAGCCTTTCAGCTGAGGAGATTGCAGAGGCAGCACGGTCTATAGGACTAAAAGCAACGCCGCATCCAAATTTGGATACGGCGTTGAAAAATCTATCTAACAAAAACCCTGTGGCTATATGCGGGTCTCTCTATCTAGCAGGTTATGTGCTTGGTCAAAACGGCACATTACCAGAGTAAGCAAGGCTGGCAAAATTACCAGCTGGCCATGACTGACCCCATTTCACATCTTGCCTTCAGGTAAGCATCTAGCATCTGCACAGGCTGATGAGACACGGTTTAGCCTAGGTTAGATGATACCCATTGTTGCAGCATTGATTTTGGCATAGCGCCAATCTTCTCGGCCACAACTTCACCGCCCTTGAACATCAGCAATGTTGGAATGCCGCGCACACCATAGCTTTGCGGTGTCATTGGATTTTCGTCAATATTAACCTTAACGATAGAAACCTGGCCATTTAACTCTTCTGAGATTTCTTCTAGCGCCGGACCAATGGCTTTACAAGGACCGCACCATTCGGCCCAGAAATCAACAACAACAGGGCCGTCAGCCTGTAACACATCTTGCTCAAAACTTGCATCTGTCGCCTTTAAGGTCGCCATAATCCTATCCTTTATCTAAAATCTGGTCATACATGTTGCTGCGTTCATAGTTTTGACTTGGCAGCCCTGTACGCTCATTACCTACTGAAAGTAGGTATTGTTCATGCAATGGTCAAGAAGCAGAGGCACGCATTTCTTCTGATAGCCTATCTAGTGCAGCTTTTCGCTCTTGTGCTGAGACATGCATCTTTTTGGATGTTCTCGTCCAAATAATATAGGTACTAATGTCATAGGTTGGATAAATTTGTGATAGCAACGCGGCATATAGGGCTAGCTGCCTATGATAGCTAGACAAGTCAGTTGCCTCAGCTGGCGGCGCGCCAGTTTTGAAATCCGCGACTATAATTTCTGATCCTGAGATGCATAGCCTGTCAATTTGACCAGAAACAGCTACATTTTCGACAACACCAACGATAGGGACTTCAACCTGCGCCTCAGGACTAAAGAGCATCGCCAGATCTGGTGCATCAAGTAAGGACAGAATTTCTGCTGTTATGCGAGCTTCCAAGGCTCGTATTTCTGCAGTCTGATTTACAAAGAAACGGGCTAAGGCACGCTGCCTGCTATCTGCTTCGATATCCGGCAACCACTCCAGCAGCTTATGCACCACCTGACCATATAATCTTGCTGTTTTAGCATCACTAGCCACGCTGTGCTTTTGCAGGCTCGTAGCAACAGGCTGCGATGGATTGAGCGGCCTTGCGGTTGGTGCATGCTGTTTAGGTGGCTTGCTAAACCAGCTTGGCAGCGCCATCTCACTATTTGCTGCCGTTTCGCTATTTTCAGCAAAAGATGTTGGCTCTGTCCCAGATGACAATAACAATCCACCATCTTGCGTGCTTCTGCTATCTGCCATAGTGCGCATGATACGCTCGAGTCGCTCATACCAGCTGCCAGATAAAGACCGTCTATCTGGGTCTTTAAAGCCGCCTATTATAAGGCCTTGCTCTGCGCGTGTTAGCGCCACATAAAGCAGCCTATCTAACTCTTCTTCATCATCTTCACCGCCTGTTGACCGGATAGCATCGACAAATGCTGGGCGTTGCTTATTTACACTATGTGACCAGAACAGGTAGTTACCATCTGTCACAAGAGGATCAGTCCTACCACGCGGTTTCAGCATATCAGGCAATATAACAATCGGTGCCTCCAGTCCCTTAGCCCCATGTATTGTCATAATGCGAACCTGATCATCAAGCGTAGCTGCCATATCGCGCTTTAAATCTAAATCGGCATCTCGAATTTGTCGCAAAAATCCACTAAGGCCTGAGCCACCTTCCCTGCCATGATCCCGTGCAAGACTTAAAAACACGTCTAGCGTGTCCATAACCCCGCCCCCCAGCCTTTTATAAAAGGCATGCTTGCCCCCTTCGGCAATGAGAACATGGCTGTAAAATTCAAAGGGACTAAGCCAATCTGCAAGATCACGCCAACGCAGAAATCTCTGTGCTGCTGCCCCTAATTTTGTGTCACTGCCATCATGTATTTTTAACCTGTCAAAAAGTGTTTCTGTCTTTTTTCGATCAATTGCTAACGCCATCAAATCATCATCATCTAATCCAAATAATGGTGATTTTAGTAAAGCTGCCAGCTGCAAATCATCCTCCGGAAGCAGGCACACATCGCCTAGGGCCAAGAGATCCAAAATCTCTATCTGGTTCAAAAGCTTCACACGATCAGCTGGCGCTACTGGTATAGATTTACGGATTAAAGCTGCCCGCAATAAGGCATAAAACAGGTCACGCCGGCGCACCAGAATCATAATATCACTAGGTTTGATAATACGCCCCAGCTGATTATCCCGGTCAGACGCCAGCAAATTTGCTATTTGATCAGCTACAAAATGTGCCTGTTTTGCTGCTGCTGTATCAATATCTTCTGGAACAGATGGTTGGAATGGCGGCGGCGGCGAAGGCTTTGGCGCTGTTTGGACTGGCCATAATTCCACGAAAGACGGTTTGTCTGCATGGACAATTTTGTGAGGTACATAATCCGCGCCTATACCTGACACAGACGCATCCTGCATAACTGTGTCAACAAATTGCAAAACAGCACCGGCAGACCGAAATGAAGCCGCAAATTGCACATTCCTGATAGGCTTTTGCATTTGGTTGGCAAGCTTATGAAACCGCCGTCTCTGGTCAAGAAACACATCTGGATTTGCCCCCTGAAACCGATAGATAGATTGTTTGAAATCCCCTACGGCAAACAAGGTTCTCAAAGCATCGTCAGGATCATCCTCAAAAAAAGGTTGTGCCAATTTTGCAATCAGAGACCATTGTGCTGGGCTTGTATCCTGCGCTTCATCTACAAGAAGGTGATGAATACCGCTATCAAGTTTCCACCGCACCCAATCAAGCATTTGCCCACGACCTAACATCTGGTCAGTGGCTTCGATTAAGTCATCAAAATCCAACAAGCCTTGTGCATATTTCAATGCCTGATATTGCTGAAAGACATGTGTAGCAAGCTGCATAAAGGCTGCTGATTTTTGATAGGTAAGGGCAGATGCGCAGGCTTTGATATAAGTTTGCAGCTGTTCTGCAACTGCTTTTTGCTGCGCCTCACTCTCTGGTGCTGCTGTTCTTATGGGCGCATCAACCAATCGTTTTCTGTCAAATATCGTCAGCAATTCAGACAGCTCCTGACATTGCTTATCATCTGACAGGGACAGCCAGTGCCGCAGTTTTTTGCCTCTTTTTTGCTGCTCGCTACCACCTAGCATCATATCATCTGCCAGCTTTTCCAGAAGCTGCATATCTAAGGAAGCTTGCATCCCCTCAGGAGATGGCGGGGTTGTCACACCACCTGACGCTTCGGCCATATAGTCAAGATAGCCTGCCATAAATAGAGGCTCACTTATGGCACGGCGCATGATCTCACGCTCTGCTAGCGCAAATTTGATCATTGAAAATAACTGGCGCTCATCACTATAGCCTGCCACGACCGACAAAGCCTCTGCCAGGGTAGAGGGAAATTGCAGCAAATCATGCAAGGCTTTCTGTAAAAGTTGGTCCCCCTCAATTTCTGTTACCAACCGGAAATGCGGCGGAATACCAGCCTCAATTGGGAACCGCCCTAAAATTGACTGGCAGAAAGCATGCACGGTCTCAATACGCGGCCCATCATCTGTATCTGCAATCTCAGCAAAGAGTGAACGTGCACGCTGAATTTGCTCTTGTTTTGGACGCGCCTCGCCCATGGACATCAAATTTTCGATAAGCTTTGTTTCATCACAAACTGCCCAGTCTGCCAGCCGTTGGTTTAGCCTGACTGTCATTTCAACCGCAGCTGCTTTTGTAAATGTCATACATAAAATCGATTGCGGCAAAGCACCTGAAATCAGCAATCGTAAAACTCTGTCCGTAAGCACCTTTGTTTTGCCAGTCCCGGCATTTGCAGATACGAAAACAGAACTGTCAGGGCTAGCCGCTTCTTGCTGGCGCAACGTAGCTTCAGTGATAAAATCAGTCATCACCAACCTCCGTCGCCCGCCACTCACGTATGCGTGCTAAATGTCGTACATCTGAGAAGTCTGGCTTTGCCCGCACATTTGGCTCAGACAAATAGGGTGTATCGGCATTAGAAAATATTTCAAACAGGCTGCGGATATGCGTTTCAATTTCTTCTATATCAAACCTGTCTGGAAGCACAGGCTTTCTGTCTCCGCCATTATCCGGCTTCCCCTCTAAATGCCAATATTCGAGGCTGCGAATCTCAGCACCAGCTGGCACATCTCGAAAACCACCTTTTGCTATAATCAGAGCCTCAACAAGCATCTGCGTTTTACGCATAGATGATACTTGTGCTTTGCTAGGCGGCTGGCCTGTTTTAAAATCGATTACATCAACCTGCCCGTCTAAGCGTCTTTCAATACGATCTGCCCTGGCACTAATCATAAAGTCTCCAAATGCCGTATGAAGCGAGATTTCACCCCGCTCTTCTATCAGCAAAGTCAACATATCAGAGCTGCGTGCCTGATGTTGCTCTATGAACCAATCCACAATCTCTAACATGCGCTGAGACCAAAAACGGGTAATAACAGGCTGTGCATCCCATTTAGATAATAGACGCTTTGATACAAGATCTGGCGTATCAACAGATTTGCTGATATCTGCCAAAAGACTATGGACAATTTCACCGCGCAAGGCCGGGCCTGGCACCTCGTCAATCGGCCTTAATGCCTTCAATCCCAATATATGTTTTGCGTAAATGGCGTAGGGATCTGTAATCCATTTATCAAATTCGGTTGCTGAAAACTTCCGCGGTCGTTTTTCGCTTGGCGGTCTTGGCGCAGGTGGGTCAACAGGCACAACAAGCCCTTGCCTGTCTGCAGTAAGACAAGCCTGCAATCTTGCCGGAATTTCATCTGGCACATAGGTTTCAAGCTGTGTTGCTGTTAATACGGCTTGCAACCGAGATAAAAACCGGCTTGGCCGTGTTGGCGCGTCATTAGACCGGTTCGCCCGTGTTAAAAATACTTCCTTTTGTGCCGCCGCCATGAAAAAATCATGTGCTGCAAGACCGGCGCGCCAATAGAGATTTGGTAGATTCAAGTCTTTGCGGGCAGCGCCATTCATCCAGAAATCCTGACTTTGTGCTGGTGGCCAAACACCCTCATTCAAACCACTTAATATGAGCCTGTCAGCTTGCTGCATACGTGCTTCCACTGTTCCCAAAATAGACAGGCGTGGATGTTTTTTGTGGGCCGACCGCACAGATATCCGAGACATCAAACTTCGCAAAGCTGGCGCTAGGCTGTCTATATCTACCTGATAGGCCGTGTTTGCATCTTCCAAACTTGCCAGAAATGTTGCCGCTTCTGCGCCTGCAGGCCCATCATAAAGCCGCATGGCGCCTGACGGGTCTGTCTCAGTCGCTGCCAGTCTTTCAGCTGTCTCAGCAAGAATGGCTGCTAGTTTTGGTAGGTCGGCACCTGATCTGCAGGCTGCTAGAAATGGCGTAATAATGGCATCTATATGCGCCTTATAAAATACACCTAAATCAGCATGCTCTTTGAGACGAGGCATGATGCCATCAAGACTACGATCCTGTAGCACCCCTCGACAGGCATGCAATTCTAACTGCCGTAATTTGTTTAGAAATTGTCCTCTTGATAAACCGCAGGCTGCAAGAGGGTGTTTCAACAGATTCAACAAAGCCAGTATTTGGCTCTCAGCAGAGGGCAATTCTGCCAATAACAACAGAAACCGCCCTGTGCTCGTATCAGATAGAGGCTGGCCAGCTGTATCATCAACCGTAATACCCCAGCGTGATAAGGCTGCCATAACAAGTTGTGCCAACCCTCTATCCGGCGTCACCAGCATTGCTGTTTTTTCCGGTGTCTCAAGTGTCTCTCGCATCAGGCTGGCAATCAAAGCTGCCTCTTCATGATCATTTGCAGCTGTCATTCTGTGCAGGCCAGCTACAGCCTTATGATCAATCTCTGGATGTAATTCACGTAACCGACGCCATCTGGCTGTTTGCTCGGCGGGCCGGAAGAGCTCTGTCAGAAACTGACGGACCGGCCTATTTTTTTGCACTGTTGTCGCATCACATCCCGGCCAAAGATCAATCTCATCAACTTTGCAGCCGATAGCCTCTAATGTTTCACTCAACATGGATAAAGGATGTGTGGCAGTATGGCGAATTACATCAAAATCCTCGCGCATTTCAGATATCTTGCCGCCCCAATCTGAGCTTGCCTCTAAACCAGGAAAGACAACCATGCCATTTGGCAGGCTGCTAATAAGTTGCATCATATCACGAGTGCCTTGTAAGGACCCTGTTGAGCCGGCCAGAACCACAAGATCTTCAGGCGGTGTGTCTGACCAGATGGCAATTTGCATCTGCAAAAGACGCATCTGCCTGTCAGCAGGATCAATCTCACCACGCCCTGCAAGCAAATCTGGCCAAAACTGCATAACAATTTGCAAGAATTTATATATATCCTGCCAATGCTGTGCCAAATCATCTGGCAGAATTGTCTGCAATTCAGATAATTTTGTACCGGCACCATGAAGCTGATCAATCAGGCTAGCGAGACTTTCTGCAAGCGATAATGCTTGTGCAGCTGAGGGCAAAGCACCTCCAATAGGAAATTTGCGTATTTGCGCTGCAAGCAAAAAATGCCTGCCCAATGGCGAAATGGCTAGTGGAATCTCACTTCCCATACCAGTGGTCAGACGCATGAATTCGGACATTTCAGAATCCAAATCACCTAAGGCCCGCATTTGCGGCAGAAGCGCTGCTTTTCCGTCCAGAACAGACAAAAACGCATCTCTCGTTGTTTTTACTGTCCGTTGAGATGGGAGTAAAATTGTCGCCTTAGCCAGCTTCACAGGGTCAGGACATAAAAGCATCACACCTCTTGCCAAATCCTCTGCAAAAGGTTGGCCTGCCGGAATGGTGTAAAATGCCTGTCGTATCATAACAGTCATTATAAGCCGTAACGCCGCGCAATAACAGAACCAACTCTAGCTATTTTTGTCAGACCCTATCAATGCTGCTTTGCGACCAGAAAACCGTCTATATCCAGCTTTTGTATTTGTTGTAAAAGCGCGTCAGGGCCATCAATTATAAATTTGCGGGCTGTGTCAGAGGCCTCGTCAAATGCAATTTCAACTGAGACTGTATTAGCTGGCAGGAATCCATTGAGCCTATCTGGCCATTCCACCAGACAAACAGCCTCATAAAACGCATCTTCAATACCGAGCGCTAATGCCTCATTAAGATCCTTCAAACGATACAAATCCATATGCCAGACCGCAGTACTATCCGGCATTTCATATGTTTGGACTAACGTAAATGTAGGGCTTGGAATATCACCTGTCTCGCCACAACCAGCAGACACCATGGCACGGGCAAGTGCCGATTTTCCAGCACCTAAAGGGCCATGTAACGTAAAACATATACCAGGGCGAAACAGGCCAGATAATAAAAGGCCCAGCCGTTCAGTATCGGCCAGGCCTTCAATATGAAGTTTCATCGCCATTTTACTAGCCTAGCTGACGGCTAGTAACGGTACTGCTCTGATTTAAACGGACCAGCCTGCTCAACTCCTATATAAGCAGCTTGGTCTTGCTTAAGCTCAGTGAGCTTTGCACCAACCTTGGCAAGATGCAGAGCTGCCACTTTTTCATCTAGATGGCGTGGCAGTGTATAAACGCTGTTTTCGTATTTTTCAGCGTCCTGCCAAAGCTCGATCTGTGCAAGTACCTGATTGGTAAATGATGCTGACATGACAAAGGATGGGTGGCCTGTTGCACAGGCTAGGTTCACCAAACGGCCCTTTGCGAGTAGAATCATGCGCTTGCCATCTGGAAATTCGACTTCATCAACCTGTGGCTTGACTTCGTGCCATGCATAATTGGCAAGAGATGAAACCTGAATTTCATTGTCAAAATGGCCAATATTACAGACAATTGCCCGGTCTTTCATCTCACGCATATGATCAAGTGTGATAACATCTTTATTGCCAGTTGCTGTTACAAAGATATCTGCTTTTGATGCAGCATCTTCCATGGTCACAACCTCATAACCTTCCATAGCAGCTTGCAGCGCACAGATTGGGTCAACCTCTGTTACCATGACACGTGCACCACCTTGACGCAGAGACGCAGCAGAGCCTTTACCCACATCACCATAGCCAGCCACAACAGCAACTTTGCCAGCCAGCATAACATCTGTAGCACGGCGCAGACCATCAACAAGTGATTCACGGCAGCCATATAGATTATCAAATTTTGATTTTGTTACAGAGTCATTCACATTAATTGCCGGGAATGGCAGCATGTTCTTTTCAGCTAGCTGATAGAGGCGCAGAACCCCTGTTGTTGTTTCCTCTGAAACGCCGCGAATGGCATCGCGCTGACGTGTGAACCAGCCTGGGCTTGATGCAAGCCGTTTTTGCAATTGTGCTTTCAGATATTCTTCTTCCTCAGAAGCAGGCTCTGCTAGGACATCTTCACCAGCTTCCATACGAGAGCCGAGCAGGATATACATTGTGGCATCTCCGCCATCATCCAAAATCATGTTGGCAGGCGCGCCGTCGCTCCAGTCGAACACCTTGTCAACATAAGCCCAATATTCCTCTAATGTCTCACCTTTAATAGCGAAAACAGGAATACCTCTTTCAGCGATTGCTGCTGCAGCCTGATCTTGTGTTGAAAAAATATTACAAGATGACCAGCGGATATCAGCACCTAGATCAGCTAATGTTTCAATGAGCACTGCGGTCTGAATCGTCATATGCAAAGAGCCGGCAATACGGGCGCCAGCAAGTGGCTTTTGACCTGCATATTCCTCGCGAAGCGCCATTAATCCTGGCATTTCGCCCTCAGCAATACGAATTTCTTTGCGACCCCAATCAGCCAAGCTGATGTCGGCTACGACGTAATCCTGTGTCATATATATCTCCAAATTTTGGTGCTTAGCGCTTGTCTAGGCTTAAATCTCAGCCATGCGATAGCGCTGCAAATATGCTTATATCGGCATAATTTAGCGCTTATCTAGCAGAAACAAGGGCGTCTGACCACCCATATGACAAGAAAAGATAAGCTCAGGCCAATTTAGAGGCTATTATCCAACTCCCGATGGACCAACTGGAAGCGAAGGCCATCCTGAGAGACCTGCTCTGCAAATATCTCAGCAGCAGCTACAGAACGATGCTTACCCCCTGTACAACCAAAGGCAATTGTCATATTTGCCTTTCCATCTGCATTAAATTGTTTCAGGACATTCTGCAGCAAACGCTCTAAATTCAGCATAAATTCTGCAAATTTTGGGTCCTCTGAAATAAATGCCTGAACTGCTGTATCTTGCCCCGTCTTCGACCGCAAATCAGGTGACCAGTGCGGATTGCGCACAAAACGCATGTCAAATATGAAATCTGCAGTTTCTGGCAAGCCGCGCCTATAGGAAAAGCTGATAATCGTGAGTGGAATAGACTGACTAAGTGTAATACCAAGGCGGGTTAGCAGCATCGCCCGAAAACTATTTGGCGCACTTCCTGTTGTATCAATTATGATATCAGCAAAATCTACAATGGATGCCAATAAATTTCTATCCTCAGAGATAGCTGCCTCTAACGCACCCCCAATATCTAAAGGATGTCGACGCCGTGTTGACTGAAACCGTTTTAATATTTCCCCCTCATCTGCAGCCAAAAAGACAAGCTGACAGCGTGCACCTAGCTGGCTCCGGCGATTTTTTACAAGCTGTATAAGAGCCGCAACGGCAAAACCAGTTGTCCGCACATCTACCGTAATGGCCAGCCGCTGCTTTTCTGTTTCCACTTCAAGAGCAACAAGCTGGTCGACAAGGGCAAGCGGGATGTTATCTACAGTTCGGAAGCCAGCATCTGCCAAAATACCAAGGGCTGTTGACATGCCAGCACCGGCCTGACCAACCACAATAACAAGCTGTACATTTTCAAAATCCGAACTTGTATCTAGACCAGTCATACTGAAGTTCAGCCTCCACTAACTGACTTTGAACCGCACCTGACTTACATTCATAGCACAAATCTCTCATGGCTGTGATTGTATTTTTAAACTATATCAAAACAGGATTTGCATAGAGCCTGTTATGACTTAACCAAAGGCAGCTTTAGGCAGAAACATGCACCACCCTCTTTTCGGTTATGCACATTAAGGCTGCCTCCATGTGCAACTGCGATTTGACGTGCGATTGATAAGCCAAGCCCTGAATGCGTCCCAAAAACAGATTGTCCGCTTCTTTCGGTGTAGAAACGTTCAAAGATGCGCTCTAGGTTCCGCGGGGATATGCCTGGCCCAGCATCTGCGAATTCGACCACTGCCATAGTCTTTTCTGCATAAACAGCAAGCTCTAATGGTTTTTCAGAGGGATGAAAGCTGAGTGCATTATCAAGCAGATTATCTAAAATCTGCACAATACGCCCGGTATGCAGCTGAACTGGCAGGGCTTGGTCTGATGTCTTATAGGTAATTTTGCAATCAGCCAGCCTATCTGAGGTTACGTCTACCCAGCTAGATATAAGGTCTCTTAGATCTGTCAAATCAGGCGCAGGGGCTGCAAGTTCAGCATCAACACGGCTTGCCTGCGAGATATCTGAGATGAGCCTATCAAGCCTGCTAATATCAGCCAAAATAACATCCATGAGCTGATCACGGCGTTTTTTATCTTTCACAATATGTACAGTTTCAACTGCAGAGCGCAGTGAGGTAAGCGGATTTTTTAACTCATGGGCAACATCTGCGGCAAAGCTGGCAGTTGCCTTTATCCTGTTTTGAAG
>WTHY01000009.1 GCA_011522945.1 Alphaproteobacteria bacterium | reverse complement strand
TTGTGAATGGGGATGGCGGCACCGCAGAAATCACGCGGGAACAGGTTGCAGAAGTGCTATTCTTGAGCGAAGTCGTGAACCCAGACAACACCACATCTGTTGAAGATAGAAATACAGCACTGGAAGCACCTTTAACCTTACGTCTATCTGAGGTTCAGGTCCTGCCAGCGAATAATAATGTGAAAATGAATGTCTATATTGAGAATAAGAGGTTCTTGCGAAATATTGGCACAATCGCGCGCCAGGTAGATGCTGACTATACACGGGATATCATAAATACAGCCTTTACCGCCTCGCCAGGTGATGTGATTGTTTTAGCTGGCTTGACAGCAAATTCTGACTCAACAAACACAACTGGTTTACCAGGAACAACAACAGGCGCCTTAGCGCCGCTGGCAGGCCTACTGGCAGGACAGGATGTGGTTTCAAACTCACTTAATGAGATGGTGATATTCCTAGCGCCGACTGTGTTCGATCCGTCATCAGACAAGCAGCCGCACGCACCGTTTAAGTAGAATAACTCTGCGGGCAACCTTTGCGGACAGAGCTAGCTGGCTTATCCATTTTGTGCGTAAAACCCTTGGATAGAAGTTTCATGATTGTGGAAATTTAGCCGCATTACGCAACCTGAGGTCATCAAAAACGACGATAGTCAACCAGCATCAATGATGTTCTGACTAGATATGTAGGATCTACCCAGCCTGAAGTGGTGATTTCACAGCCTATTGAATAGGCGATTATCTATTATCTATTATCTCACTATATTGATGACATGGCGGATAAAAATATATCTAGGCAGCTGCCCATAATTTCACTTTCTAATCTACCTGCGAAGTTTAGGCATTTTGCGCCTAGGATAATAATGTATTGCAGGCATGGTGATAAAAACCGCGTGTAATATTGAAAACTAGATAAAGATCTAATGTGCTTTTGCGCATTTGTCTGTCACCAGATACAGGGACAGCCAAAGACAAATCAGAGCTGCAGCTAACCAGAGGCCAGCCAAGCTCTGCCTGACCAAAGCACACTTTTAGGAATAATGTATTTCGCTATGCGATAGATGAAAATATTTCAACGCGGCTTTTGTCGCTGACGAGCCTATTAACCACTTCATCTATGACAGCACAGTACTAATGAATTGCTTTGATGTTGAGGTTATTCTGATGTCAAACGTTTCGCTTCATCAAACAAAGCACGTGTTTCTGAAACATACACATCTGTCTTGATTTTCTCTTGGCGATATAAATCTCTAACAGCCAGCATTTCTTGCTCAATCGCTGCCAATCGCTCAGCATTGGCTATAGCTGCCTCTGTAACATTGAGTGCTTGGTCTGATTTACTAGACTGCTCATCTCCGTCTGTCTGACCAGCCTGCATGTCTATGGCTGGCTCGCCAGTCTCATCCTCACGTCTAATGATCGTAAATGCGCCAAGGTCTTCGTCAGAGTCATCACCTGCATTATCTTGCGATATATTCGGCTCATTCGCCTCATCAATATCTGTAGTCGCAGCTGTTTCAACAATTTTTTCAGAAGATTTCCGGCGACGTCCCATGAGCCAAAGCAGCAGCAGCAACACCACCAGCAAGCCAACAACTGGTCCAAACAGCAGTGTCGGGCTTTCCATAAGCAATTCAACCAAAAGGCTCTCCTTTTAAAACAAATGCCTCTACCTATATCTGTATAGCCTCAGAAGTAGCATTTGTACAACCACTGCTGTTCTGTTGATTGCCCCGAATACCATATTTTGGAGGTAAAATTGCCTTTACCCCCCAAATATTGGTTTTTTTTGGGCTAATCCGACTGATTCATCCGAAATTACTATTAACATTAGACCCTTATTGTTTTAGTTTCTTCTTATGGGAAAGACACTCACATCACTTGCGCAAATCCTAAGGCCGATAGGTGGCGGCACTGATGAGATTGTAGCGGTAAAGCTACATCCAAACGCTGTGTCTGTCTCTGAAATACGAGATACAGGCAAAGTGATATTCATTGACAACCTTGCGACGGTTGCACTTCCGCGTAAGTTGGATATGAGTGCCGTGCATAAACAAGCCGATATGATTTCTGATACGCTGCGCACAATGCGGGAGCAAGGTATTTTCGCGGCTCAAGATGCCGCACTTATTCTGCCGTCTGGCGCAGTGACATTACGGCAATTAAACCTGCCTTATATGACGCCAGCAGAACTAGCAAAAGAAGGGCGATATGTCGATTTCTGGGCAGAGAGTGAGCCTGAAATTGCCAAAATCGAAGATGCGTATTTCAATTATCATGTGCTTGTATCATCAGAAAATGATGATTTAACCCGCGTTTTATTTGCCTATGGAGATACGGCGAATTTACGGCAATGGTCAGACATCTTACTCGCCGCTCACCTAAACCCAGTGTATTTAGATTTAGAGCCAATTGCGCTGGCCAATTATCGACATGCTACATTACCTAGAGATGAAAAGAACCAATCTCAAGCAGTCTTGCATATCTCTGAAAACCGAATGGAATTAGTCGCGTTTGAAAATTCACGTTTCCAAACCATACGCTTGGAAGTCAATGAATTCGACCAGGTGCTACTAAACGAAATTGAATCTGTGGATACCCCGGAAGGTGATTTCGGGGAAGAAGTTGGTGGACGGCTGGCGAACTCTCTAAAACAGGCGGTTCTTTACCTTCAGGAAGAGCATGATTTTTCCACATTTTCAGTTGTGTATATAAGTTGTGACAGTTTTGTCGCAGATAATGTGCTAAAATTATTCGATAAGCATTTCACACTGGCACCTGTTGCGCTTTGGAACACGCTTGATGGTGTGACAGCGTCTAAAAGCGTGACAGATTTTGCCGCGCAAATCAGCAATAAGTCCACATTTGCAAGTGCCCTTGGGACCTCCATGCGGCACTTAGGCACATTTGGAGATAAGGAATCCTCCCTATTCCACCTATCTCTACTACCACAAGCTGGCACATTGCGTCGCAATCGCCAGTTTGGTGTTATTTCACGCTCATTTTCGAAAAGCTGGGTAGTCTTATTTGTACTTTTAGGGCTTTGGATAGGGCTCCATGTGCCGCCATTTCTACAAAGTCAGATTGAAAGCCGCGGCGTTGACCCTATCCGCAGTGAAGCGAATAACATTAACATTCAGCTAGAATCTGCGAATAATCAATTACAGCAACTCGAAACGCAAATTGCCTCAATTAAAGATGTGCAACAGAGACGTGGCCGGGTGCTGTTGACTGAAACCTTACCAGATTTGGTACCATCTGGGGTCGAATTAGACAGCTTTTCCGTTCAAAATGACACAGAGCTTTTGATTACCGGCACAGGCCGAGAGCGTGAGAATATTAACCTGTTCATGAGTGAATTGACAACAAGTGGTCTTGTCGAGGCGCCTGATGTCAGCACTGGCTTTGAAGAAGCCTCAGGGCTTTTTGTGTTTGAGCTGACTGGCACTGTGAGAAGGCAGAATTAAACATGTTCGGCTTTGGTAAGAAAAATAAGGGCCAAACCCCTACTACTCAGCCGCAGCAGCTCTCGCCTGAGGCTATGGCAATATTGCAGCAAATGCAGTCACAAGCTGGCCAGCCACAAATGCCTGATCAACAGATGCCTGGTCAACAAGTGCCTGGTCAACAGATGCCAGGACAGCAATTTGCTGGTCAACAAGTGCCTAATCAACAGATGCCTAATCAACAGATGCCGGGCCAGCCGCAATCTATGCAGCCTGAAAGTGCTCAGCAAATGTTGATGGCAGCAATGCAGGCGCCTGCACAACAGGCGCAAATGCTAGCGCAGCCCATACCTCCACAGCCAATGATGGCTGAGCAAAATTTCCAAAATCAGCAAATGTCCGCACAACCTATGATGCAGCAGCAAATGCCACCAATGGGTG
>WTHY01000064.1 GCA_011522945.1 Alphaproteobacteria bacterium | reverse complement strand
GAAATCATCCGGTTAAAGATATTTTGAGATGTGGCATCGGGATAATCAGCTCTGCGCAAACGCACATCGATAATTTCAATGCCAAGGGAAATAACAGAGTTATTCACCTCATCACGAATAGACCCGTTAATTGCTTCACGTTCTCCTGTGAGAATTGAGGCCAAAGTTTCTTTACCAAGAACACGTCTCACTGAGGAATCAATGATAGATTCCAAACGAGCCACTGCACCAAATTCATTACGAACGGTCTGGAAGAACAATAATGGGTTATCGATCCGATAACGTGCATAGGCATCTACCTGAAGTCGCTTCTGGTCAGCCAAAATGACTTCTACCGCCCCTTGCGGGATGAGAGACAGCACACGACGTTCATAATATTCAACATCTTGAATGAACGGCACCTTGAACGAGAGGCCTGGCTCTTGGATTGTACGTTTTGGCTCACCAAACTGCAGCACAAGTGCCTGCTGTGTCTGGTTAACTGTAAAGGCTGACGACAAGCCAGTAATTATCAGCAGCACCAAAATGGCGATCGAGATATTTATCGTGCGTCCCATATTAGTTTCCTCCTGACTTTGACTTATTCAGTTCGTTCAATGGCAGGTAAGGCACAACACCGTTGCCACCATTTTCATCGATGATGATTTTATCGATATTGCCGAACACCTCTTCAAGTGTCTCTAGATAGATTCGCTCTTTAGTAACCTCTTTATCTTGGACATATGCCTGATACACCTGATCAAAACGAGAGGCGTCACCTTTCGCACGGTTAACAACTTCGGCTTGATACGCTTCTGCCTCAGCAATAAGCTTTGCAGCTTCACCACGGGCACGCGGAACAATATCGTTCCTAATAGCCTCAGCCTCGTTTTTCAAACGATCTCTATCCTGACGCGCACGCTGCACATCATTAAAGGCATCAATAACGCCTTCAGGTGGATCAACTGCTAGTAGCTGTACTTCACGCACACGCACGCCAGCTTTATATTCATCTAGCAAATCCTGCAATTTCTGGCGAACGGCAATCTGAATATTCTCACGACCACCTGTTAACACAGTCTGAATTTCGGTTTGACCGATTATCTCACGCATGACAGCCTCAGCTGCCACTTTGATTGTATTGTCAGGGTCAGCAAGATTAAACAGATACGCACCAGCATCAGCAATACGCCAAAATACAACAAAATCGATATCGACGATATTTTCATCGCCAGTAATCATCTGGCTTTCATCAGTGATGTTGCGCCGTGCTGAGCTACCTCTCAAATTATCACGGAACCCAATCTCAAGACGGTTATCACGTGTAACTTCAGGTGTAAGAACCTGCTCGATGGGAAACGGCATGTGATAATGCAAACCAGGCGCAGTTGTTCTTACCCATTCACCAAAACGCAGGACAACGCCTTGCTGTTGTGGATTCACACGGTAAAAACCAGTTAATAGCCATAAGCCTAATATAACAATAAGCAGAATAGCTACCCATCTACCAGGCTTGCCGCCACCAGGAATCATACGGCCGAAATTGCGGCGTGCATCCTGCATCATTTTTTCAAATTCAGGTGGATTCGGTCTGCCACCAGGACGATTGCCGTCTGGGCCTTGTCCCCAAGGGCCGCCATTGCCGCCGCCAGGTCCGCCGCTGCCGCCACCCCATGGGCCGCCATTACCGTCGCCGCCTTGATTATTCCAGGGCATATTTCCCTCTCTTAGCTGAGCTGTTTTTGTTTCATACGAAAAATGCCTCTGATGATATCAAAATCCGCATAGAGCTTATCTCGACAAGTCAGAACCATCGCCCTATATATTTGCGTGCAAGCGAAGGAAATCAATATGACAAATGAAATAACCACAGAAAAAGTGCAGGAAGCACTGCGTGCCATCACAGAACCAGGGCAATCTGAAACCAATATTGTGGATTCAGGACAGGTCTCTGGCATTGTTGTTAAGGACGGCCATGTAGGTTTTTCCATTGAAATAAATCCTGATGCAGCAGACAGGGCAGCAGATATGCGCCGGTCTGCAGAACAGGCAGTTTTGGGGATTAGCGGCGTGTTAAGTGCAACCGCCATGCTAACAGCGCATAATGCAAAAACTGAGCCTAGCCAACAACCACAAGCACAATCCCCACAAGGTCAGGGTGCACCTCTGAAGCCAGCAAAACATCTTATTGCCGTCGCATCTGGCAAGGGCGGGGTTGGTAAATCAACGACATCCATCAATCTAGCACTGGCTTTGGCAAGTGCCGGCAAAAATGTTGGCATATTAGATGCAGACATTTATGGCCCATCTCTTCCACGTCTACTAGGCCTAAACCGGAAGCCAGAGACGGCTAATAATAAATTGCTGCCTATAGAGGCGTGGGGGCTGCAAACTATGTCCATAGGCTATCTGGTGGATTCAGAATCGCCAACAATTTGGCGTGGGCCAATGGTAATGAGTGCACTCGAGCAAATGCTACGAGATGTAGCCTGGACAGATTTAGATGTGCTGGTGATTGATTTGCCGCCAGGGACAGGAGATGCACAACTTACCCTATCACAGCGGGCGGACCTATCGGGAGCTGTTATCGTATCTACCCCACAAGATCTAGCGCTCATTGATGCGCGCAAGGGGCTGAATATGTTTAAAAAGGTCAATGTGCCTTTACTAGGCATTATCGAGAATATGAGCCACTTCATATGCCCTGACTGCGGCAGTCGCCATGATATCTTCAGCCATGGGGGCGCCCGTCAGGAAGCTGACAAAATAAACGCACCCTTCTTAGGAGAAATTCCCCTTGAAATGGTTGTTCGGGAGAGCTCTGATAGCGGCGCGCCAATTGTTGCGTCTCAGCCAGAGCATCCAATCTCACTTGCCTATAAACAGATTGCCGCACAGATTCTGAGCCAGATTGATACAGCACAAAAGCCAGCACCCACATTACATATGTAAAGCTAAAGCAGCACTTAATTCGACATTGACATAGATACAGATTTGCTGAAAACCCGCATTTATTCATGTTTGGCATTGCAGCTTTTTTTCTGCACTAGAAAATAATCTGGCGGTTGGGTAGCAGGCTCATCTATCGCGATACCTTTGGATAGCATGCGCTAAATGACTGCCTAATAGAGACTCATTCCTAATCTCAAATGGGTTTATCCATACCGCCAGAAGGTTTCAAATCTGATCACCAAAGATGGGCGACTACACGTCTGATAAAACGTGAATTTATCTTGGCCTAGCACATCATCAAACGCTGATCGGTGCGCCCCGCCTCGTAAGCCTGTGATAGCTAAAGGCAGGTGCTACATCAGAGGCTTCAAATGTCTCCAAATTCTCAGAAACCCAATCAGTTGCGTCAAATTCAGGAAATTTCGCCTCTGCGTCAGGAGAAGCAGCAACCCGGGTCAATTCTATTTCCTGACAAAGAGGCAGACCTAATTTATAAATCTGTCCGCCACCAAACAGGATAATTCTGTTTTCCTGTGTTCCCTGCTCAGTAAGCCACGCCTTGCTAGCTGAGATTGCCTCTTCTAAGGAGGTTACGGTAATAGCGCCGTCTGCAGACCAGTTCTTATCACGCGTCAGAACAATTGACGCGCGTCCTGGTAAGGCTCTACCAATCGAGTCCCATGTCTTTCTGCCCATAATAAGAGGACAACCCATGGTGAGTGTCTTTACGCGCTTCAAATCACCTGGCAAATGCCATAATAGGTCGCGTCCATCACCGATGACGTTATTCTCTGCCATGGCCACCACGCAGACAAGTTTATATGATGTCATTTTCAGCTCCGACTAAACAGCTATGGGCGCACTGATATTTGGCGCAGCTTCATAATTTTCAATACTGAAATGTTCAAAGCTGAAGTCTTCCAGCTGCTTTGGCGGGTTTACCAAACGTAGCTGCGGTAATTTGCCTGGCTTTCGCTGGAGCTGTTCTTTTGCTTGCTCTACATGATTCAAATATAAATGTGCATCACCAAGTGAATGCACAAAATCTCCAACCTGCAAGTCGCATACATGGGCAACCATATGCACAAGCAGCGCATATGAGGCTATATTAAATGGCACTCCAAGAAAAATATCAGCACTTCTCTGATAGAGCTGACAGGATAATTTACCATCAGCTACGAAAAATTGAAATAAGCAGTGGCATGGCGGTAATGCCATATTTGGCACGTCAGATGGATTCCAGGCTGACACAATAAGGCGGCGTGATTCGGGTGTAGTTTTAATCTGGTCAATGAGATCAGCGATTTGATCTATGGGCGGTCGGCCGTCCCCCGTTTCCCAGCGACGCCACTGTTTACCATAAACAGGGCCCAAATCCCCATTTTCATCTGCCCATTCATCCCAAATTGAAACGCCATTTTTGTTTAAATAGCTGATATTTGTATCCCCCTGAAGAAACCAGAGCAATTCATGAATAATTGAGCGTGTATGGAGTTTTTTCGTAGTTAACAAAGGAAACCCAGCCTGCAAGTCAAAACGCATTTGCCAACCAAAAACAGCTTTTGTGCCAGTCCCTGTTCTATCTCCACGCTCTGTTCCGGTCTCTAATACATGCGAGAGAAGCTCTAGATATTGCTGCATGCTGTTTAATTTCCTTCAAAAATAAAATTCATTACTGGCAAAAGCAGTATTACCGGCAAAAACAAAATTTATTAGCGGTCGCCAGCCTTGATTATCCTAGCAAATAACACGCAAGGCATCTAGCTGGGTGATTAGTCCTTTTATAACAAGGATAAAGATCCTATATTGCAAGGGCTAGCTTGCTAGCTATGGCGATAAACATATTGTGGAATAAGCAGAGCGGACCCGGGGGCGGTACCCGGCGCCTCCACCAAACCTTATTTGTGACAGCAGTAGTCTGGGCACTTGTAACCTTTGGGGGCGAAATAGGATCGACGCATGTAGTAAAGGCAATGTCTTCGCTCGGTATGATATCCGCCGTTATCGGGTCAATGTAGTAGTTGCAAATGACAACACTGCTCCGGTTGCTATCGCTGCTTAATGCGGCAGGCGTAACCAATTTAAAGCCCTAACAGCTTGAGCTCTGTTAGGCGGGGTTTGGGGATGCACCTGGCAACAGAAGCGTTCCCGCTTTTTCGAAGTGACAAACGCTAAATTATGACCGACAACTGCATGACTGGTAGAGGCAATGAGCAATTCTGAAGATGACCTAGGCTCCATCAATTACGAATTACTGGTGGAAGACGCCCTGCGCACTGTTGTTCGAGGCGCCTTATCTATTGTTGAACATGCGGGTCTGCCAGGTGACACACATTTTTACATCAGTTTCAAAACTGATTTTGATGGTGTTGATATCTCAGATGAATTACGCAGTGCAAATCCAGCAGAGATGACGATTGTGTTGCAGCATCAATTCTGGGATTTACATGTGGCAGATGACCATTTCACTGTAACCCTGTCATTTTCTGGTGTGCCTCAAAAACTTGTTGTGCCGTTTGCAGCTGTTACACACTTCAATGACCCTTCTGTAGGTTTTGGGTTACAATTCACAGTCCTTGGCGATGAAGACGAAAACACATCTGAGAGCGAGGCAGGCGGTCTCAGTGAGGTTGCATCGACAACTGAGGCGAAAACACCTGCTTCTGATGGTGCTGGTGAAGTCGTCTCCCTAGATGCATTTCGCAAGAAGCCGTAATCTAACCTTTTCTATTACAGATTAAAATTAAGAGATAAAACATGGCTGACTTTGCCTATAGCCCTCTCCTTCCCTTATCTGGTGACACAACAGAATATCGTAAAATTTCTAGCTCGTTTGTCTCAGAAATAGATATTGATGGCAGGACGTTTTTGAAAATTGAACCAGCTGGTCTTGAACTATTGGCACAAACCGCCTTTGAAGATGTTAGCCATCTTTTGCGACCCTCTCATCTAGCGCAGGTTCGCGCTATCTTAGATGATGAGGAGGCTACGCAAAATGATAGATTTGTTGCATTGGAAATGCTGAAAAATGCCGTCATTTCATCTGACCGTGTTTTGCCAATGTGTCAGGACACTGGTACAGCCCTTGTGACAGCCACAAGAGGTGAGCAGGTTCTAACAGGCGGCGAAGATGCCAAACATCTCTCAAAAGGCATTTACAACACCTATCAGACTAGCAATTTGCGGTATTCTCAGCTCGCTCCGTTGAGCATGTTTGAAGAAAAAAATACAGCTACAAATCTGCCAGCGCAAATCGATATTTATGCTGGGAAAGGTGCAGAATATAATCTGACATTTATCCAAAAAGGTGGTGGTTCTGCAAATAAGAGCTTTTTATATCAAAAGACCAAAGCTGTCTTAAATGAAACGGCCCTGAAGGCCTTCTTGAAAGAGGCTATTGTAAGCCTTGGTACAGCAGCCTGTCCGCCTTATCATCTGGCAATCGTCATTGGTGGCACCTCTGCTGAATATACGATGAAGACTGTGAAAGCAGCCTCTATTCGTGATTTGGACAATCTGCCAACCGAGGGCTCCGAAACAGGGCATGGCTGGCGCGATTTGGAATGGGAAGCTAAAATCCTAGAGATGACTAGGGAACTCGGGATTGGTGCCCAATTTGGTGGTAAATATTTCTGCCATGATGTGCGCGTTATCCGCCTGCCCCGACATGGTGCGTCCTGTCCAATTGGTATTGGCGTGTCTTGTTCTGCTGACAGACAGATTAAAGCCAAAATCACAAAAGAAGGCTTGTTTGTAGAAGCGCTGGAAACAGATCCTTCAAAATATCTTCCTGACATGTCAGATAGTGATGCATCAGAAGCGGTCCCTATTGATTTAACAAAACCAATGGATGAAATCAGAGCCACTCTGAGCCAATACCCGGTTAAAACGCGTGTGTCCCTGACTGGTCCAGTTATTGTTGCGCGCGACATTGCGCATGCCAAATTACTAGAGGTCTTGGAGGCAACTGGCAGCCTTCCTGATTATATTAAAGATCATCCTGTTTATTATGCTGGCCCTGCAAAAACACCTGATGGCATGGCATCAGGGTCTTTTGGCCCGACAACAGCAGGACGCATGGATAGCTATGTTGATAGGTTCCAGGAAGCTGGCGGTTCTCTTGTTATGCTTGCGAAAGGCAATAGGTCAGCAGCGGTTCGCAATGCTTGTGCGAAACATGGCGGCTTTTATCTTGGTTCCATTGGCGGTGTAGCTGCAAAGCTTGCCCTTGATTCCATCAAAAAAGTTGAAGTACTTGAATATCCAGAACTGGGTATGGAAGCGGTCTGGCGTATCGAAGTAGAAAATTTCCCGGCATTCGTCATCATGGATGATAAGGGAAATGACTTCTTCAAATTCGATTAAACACTGAATAGAGCCGAAAGCTATTCACACCTGCAAGCCGCTAATAGAGGATTGCCTTAGCATAGGATGTGAATTGGCATTTCAGGACCGTGGCATGCAAATAAAGTTATTGTGTCGCAGGTCTGTTGCTCACTAGTTGCCCAGCAGTTGCAAAACTACTGCCAAATAGTTGCCCAACGGCTACAAAACTACTGCCAAACAGTTACCTAAAATTTCCAAGGCTGCTGCCAAATAGTTGCTAGCCTATAACCAGAACCGCACAAAAATTGTGATGTCTACAGCCCTTTTGGCTTAGGCCCACCTGTTACCCAATCTAGTAATTGGACTGTATGACAGATTGGGGCATCTGCATCCGAAAGCTGATTAATACAGCCGATATTACCTGCAACGATAACATCTACATCAAGCGCGTTTAAATGGCCTATTTTTCGTACTTTCAACTGATCAGCCAAATCAGATTGCAGCACATTATAAACACCTGCAGACCCACAACATAAATGTGATTCCTTGGCTGTGGAAATCTGGAACCCAGCACGTTGTAATAATTGCTTTGGCGCGTCGAGAATTTTTTGCCCATGTTGCAGGGAACAAGCGGCATGATAGCCTACCTTCAAAGGTTGCACGTCAGATACGGGCAGAGCTGGCAAGCCTGCCAGAAACTCTGAAATATCCATAGCGTTATCAGATATCATCTTAGCCTTGTCTGATAACTCAGCATCATTTTTCAGAAGATGGCCATAATCTTTCACTGTCGTGCCACAACCAGACGTATTAACGATCACGGCATCAATCTGTTGTGTTTCAAATATTTTTGCCCAGCTCCTTACCGTCTGGCGCATTTGTTGCTCTGCAGCATCATGCTGATTTATGTGATGGGCTAGTGCGCCACAACAGCTTGCTTGCTGTTTCACAATCACCTCAACACCTATTCGATTTAATAATCTAATTGTTGATGCATTAATCTCAGGGTCTAGAGCTCTCTGTGCACAACCCGCAAGCAAGATAACACGCTTCTTCACAGCGCCTGACGGGCGAAACACAGTATCTGCAGACCCGATTTCATCAAGCTTGGTCTGTGTCTTAGGTGCGAGCTTCAGCATGGCAGCAAATGGTTTGGGCATGAGGCCTGCAAATGGCCTCGAAAATCGTGCAAATCGAAGGGCCAGATGAAACAATCTTGCCCGAGGGACTATTATGCCGAGCACAGTGCGCGCCAGCCTATCCATGATAGGACGAGACCTTGTTTTTTCTATATGTGCCCTGCCAATATCTACAAGATGCATATAGTCAACACCAGATGGGCATGTTGTCATACAAGACAGGCATGTCAAACATCTATCAATATGATGCGCTGTATCTTTAGGGGCCGGCGCATCTGATTCCAACATATCACGCATCATCCAGATGCGGCCACGCGGGCTGTCACGTTCATCGCCGGTAAGCACATATGTGGGACAAGTTGCTGTACAAAATCCGCAATGCACACAAGCGCGCAAAATTTTATCAGCTTCTGCAATATGTGGATTTGCCAATTGTGTATCTGTGAAATGCGTCTGCATAATCGGTCCTAAGCCCCCATCCGGCCTGGGTTTAGCAATTGTTTTGGATCAAATGCCCTACGGATACGCGTATGTAATGACATCAATGCTGGTGCCTGTGGCTGGAAAACAGAGATGTTCTGACGCCTATCATCAGAGGCCCGCATTAATGTGGCATGCCCGCCCCCATTCGACGCCATCACGTCTCGGATATCTGCACCAAGCCTTTCACCTGCTCCGGCCAGCCAAATCAACCCACCTGCCCAATCCATAAAATAGCTGGCATCGATAGAGGTCTTGATTTTATTCACTATCCCTACACAAGCTGTCGGGGCCACAGATAATTTCCAAATCTGTTCATGCGTTTCGTTAAAAAACGCAGCATCACGAACCTGGCGCCATAAATTGGCGCTTAACTCTTGAGTTAGACTATGCAATTCCCCAATTGGTCCAAGTAAATTCTGCATTTCAGTCAACCTGTTGGCAACAGAAACCTCCACACCTTCAAGGCGGATAATAGCAGCAAAGGCGTCACCACCTAAATTTACGTTAGCAGCGATATCACGTGGTAAGATGCATGCTGCAGTCGGCTCATGCGCACTTGCAAAAGCTTGTGAACACGCTGCTTGCGCAGATGCCAAGTCAGAGCAAGATACCACTAAGCTTACGGAGGTCTCAGGCGCTGGTAATACTTTTATGGTGATTTCATCCATAATAGCTAATGTTCCAAAAGACCCTGCCATAAGCTTTGATAAATCATATCCTGTAACATTTTTCATCACGCGGCTGCCTGATTGAAATATATCGCCCCTGCCAGAAACAGCATTAAAGCCTAGTAAGTAATCACGGACCCCGCCAGATGCTATACGCCTGGGCCCTGATAAGCCGGCACCCACCATACCCCCGATTGTTCCAGAGGAGGTCCCGCCATAAAGGATTTCAGGATGAAACGGCTCAAAACTTAACATCTGATTATGCGCTTCAAGCAACGCCTCGATCTCTGTCAATTCTGTTCCCGCACGTGCGACTAAAATCAGCTCTTCAGGCTCATAGGTAATGATGCCTGACATTCCACTAAGCTGCATCTGAGCATCTGCAACAACTGGATTACCAAGAGACGATTTTGTGCCAGCACCACGTAACGACAAGCTCGTTTCATCGCTTAGACAATTTCGGATGATATCACGCACCTCGTCTAATGAGGTAGGGCTCAGAATATCCATAATCTGTTCCTATCAAACAGGTATCTAAAAGCGTGGCAATTCTGGATGCGGCATTTGCCCTTTATGGACATGCAGCCGCCCTAACTCTGCACACCTATGCAGCACTGGGAACACCTTTCCTGGATTTAGCAAATGGTCTGGATCGAAAGCACATTTAACACGCTGCTGTTGTTTGAGATCATCTTCTGAGAACATCTCGCCCATTAAATCACGCTTTTCAATGCCAACGCCATGCTCGCCTGTTAACACGCCACCCAAGGCCACACAGTTACGCAGAATATCTGCACCAAATGCCTCTGCCCGTTCCCATTCGCCAGGGGCATTTGCATCAAATAAAATGAGGGGATGCAAATTACCGTCACCAGCATGAAATACATTGGCGACACGCAGCCCATATTTTTGTGACATACCCGCCATTCTGGTTAGCATTTCTGGCAGAGCTTTACGTGGAATTGTGCCATCCATGCATAGATAGTCAGGTGAAATACGACCTACCGCTGGAAAAGCCGACTTACGACCTGCCCAAAACTGGTTCCGTTCCTCTTCCGAAGTCGAAACCCGGATAGACGTTGCCCCTTCTGATTTCATGATAGCCTCAACACGCTCTAGAAGAGCATCAACTTCAACTTCTGGCCCATCAAGCTCGATAATCAATAGAGCATCGGCATCCCGCGGATAGCCGGCAGCAGCAAAATCTTCAGCAGCATTAATAGCCGGTCCATCCATCATCTCCATACCAGCAGGTATAATACCAGCTGCAATAACCGAGGATACGGCCGTGCCTGCCTCTTGGACAGTATCAAAGCCAACAAGCATCGCACGTTGCGTGGCAGGCTTGCGCAAAATACGCACTGTGACTTCAGTGACAACACCGAGCAACCCTTCTGAGCCTGTCATGACACCCAAGACATCAAGGTCGCCAGCATCTAAATGCTTGCCACCAATGCGTAATATTTCACCATCCATGGTAACCATCTCAATGCCAAGGAGATTGTTAGTTGTCAGACCATATTTCAAGCAATGCACACCGCCTGAATTTTCTGCAACATTGCCACCAATTGAACAGGCGATTTGACTTGATGGGTCCGGCGCATAATAGAACCCGTCATCTTGCACTTCATGGGTTATGCCAAGATTGGTGACACCAGGCTGTGCAACCACACAGCGATTATCATAATCTACCTCTAGGATTTTATTAAATTTGCCAAGCCCTAATAATATACCGTCGCCAAGCGGTGTTGCACCGCCTGATAATGACGTGCCTGCGCCACGCGGAACGACTTTAACCTGCTCTGTCTGGCACCATTTTAAAATGGCAGCGACCTGCTCGGTTGTTTCTGGCAATACAACGAGCAACGGCATTTGACGATAGGCACTCAGTCCATCAGCATCAAAAGCACGCATGGAGCTATCATCATCGATAACAAGATGGTTTGGTATGATTGATTTGAGACCCTTGGCAATCTCCGATCGTCTGGCAAGGATATCTTGATCAGCTGCTGGTACGGACATAACTCACCTTCAAATATGGACGAGGATACGAAATCTTACAAAGACTAGAAGCTTTTATAATAGAGCGGATTTTCGCCGATTCCAATGCGCAGACACATATTTGTGGAAAGGATTTCCATTGCATGGAACCTAAAGCCATCTATTAAGTCACACAAATAAAAAAGCCGGCATAAGCCGACTTTTCAATCACTCGTTTTGGCAAGCAGGCCTTTAGCCTTGGCGTGCCTTTAGACGAGGGTTCTTTTTGTTAATCACATATAGGCGGCCACGACGGCGAACAACCTGACAATTTCTGTCTCGTGATTTCAACGTTTTCAATGAGCTCGCGACTTTCATAATGTCCACCCGTTGGATTTCAAGTAAATAGTAGCGCGCACAATAAGCAGACCTTGCAAAAAGGTCAAGCTATTTTGCGCGCTTTTTCCTTAGCTATTTTAGCTTATGATAGGCCTGCTAGAATCTGGTCCAGCGTGTCCTTAGCATCACCATATAACATCCGGCTATTCTCTTTATAGAAAAGCGGATTTTCAATACCTGAATAGCCTGTGCCCTGCCCGCGCTTGGAAATAATCACATTCTTCGCCTTCCACACCTCAAGAACAGGCATGCCGGCAATCGGAGAATTTGGATCATCCTGTGCCGCTGGGTTCACAATATCATTGGAGCCAATTACGATAACCAGATCTGTGTCTGGAAAATCTTCATTAATCTCATCCATCTCAAGCACAATATCATAAGGTACCTTCGCTTCAGCCAATAGCACATTCATATGACCAGGCAAACGACCTGCAACGGGGTGAATTGCAAAACGGACAGATTTATTCTTGGCTCTGAGGCGTCTTGTCAGCTCTGATACAGATTGTTGTGCTTGTGCAACAGCCATACCATAACCAGGCACGATGACAACTGAGTCAGCATCATCTAATTGCGCAACAACGGAGGCAACATCTGTTGCCACCATCTCGCCCTCTACTTCCATCTGAGCGCCGCTTGGCCCACCAAACCCACCCAGAATAACAGATAGAAACTGTCTATTCATGGCCCGGCACATAATATAACTCAGAATAGCACCTGATGAGCCCACCAAAGCGCCTGTAACAATCAGCAAATCATTGCCAAGCAAGAAGCCTGTCGCAGAAGCCGCCCAACCAGAATAACTGTTCAACATAGATACAACCACCGGCATGTCAGCACCACCGATTGCAGCAACCAGATGAGCCCCAACCAGAAATGCAATTATCAACATCGCATATAAGGTCCAGCTGCCTGCATGGTTCATATACATGATGAGCAGTACTACACTTAGTATGATTGCAGCTATATTCAGCAGATGGCGCCCAGGCAATATCAAGGCTTTACCATCTAACTTTCCAGCCAATTTGCCATAGGCAATCAAAGAGCCGGTGAAGGTAATCGCACCAATGAAGACGCCTAAGAAGATCTCGATTTCGTGGATGACAATTTCTGCATGTGTCAAACCTTCAGTGCCTAACATGTCAGAGTTCAAACCAATAAACACAGCAGCCAGGCCGACAAAACTATGTAAGGCGGCTACAAGCTGGGGCATTTCGGTCATTTCAACACGGCGTGCAACATATGCACCTGCGACAGCCCCACCACCTAAGAGCGGTATGAGCAACATCCATGTAAATACCGATAAATCTGTACCAAATAACGTTGCCAGCACGGCAATCGCCATACCAATAATACCAAACCAAACGGCACGCTTCGCCTTTTCCTGATTGCTCAATCCACCTAGGGATAAAATAAACAGGACAGATGCTGATATATAGGCAGCAGTTAAAATTCCTGAAGACATTGTCTTTTCCTTACATAATCACTCAGAAGAGTAGTCGTGGTTAGAGCTTAAGATTTTTGGAACATTTGCAACATGCGGCGGGTGACCATAAAGCCACCAACAATATTAATCATTGCGATTAATACCGATATACTTGCCAGAAGCGTGATGAAAAACCCACCTACATTCATTTGCAACAATGCGCCAATAATAATAATCCCTGAAATCGCATTTGT
>WTHY01000157.1 GCA_011522945.1 Alphaproteobacteria bacterium | reverse complement strand
GCCTTCATAAACACCAGTATCATTTCTGATAATGCGTTCATCGCCACACACTTCTTCTGGTGGACGATAACGGGTCAGGCGACCAATGGATGGCAGGAAGTTACGATAAGGGTCTTCTGCATAGAGACGACTTTCCATAGCCCAGCCATTAAGCTTAATATCCTCTTGCGTAAAGCTTAGCGTTTCTCCATCTGCTACACGGATCATCTGCTCAACCAAATCAATGCCTGTGATGAGTTCTGTTACAGGATGTTCAACCTGCAAACGTGTGTTCATCTCAAGAAAATAGAAATTCTGGTCTTTATCGACGATGAACTCCACTGTGCCAGCAGAAACATAGCCAACAGCCTTTGAGAGCGCTACGGCTTGTTCCCCCATAGCTTTGCGCGTTTCTGATGTTAAAAATGGCGATGGCGCTTCCTCAATCACCTTCTGATTTCGGCGTTGAATAGAGCATTCACGTTCACCTAGATAGAGCACATTGCCATGCGTATCCGCCAGAACCTGAATTTCGATATGGCGTGGCTCGACAATAAATTTTTCGATAAAAATGCGATCATCACCAAAGCTGCTAGCTGCTTCAGATTTCGAGCGCTCGTACCCTTCTGCAGCTTCAGCATCATTCCAGGCAATACGCATGCCTTTACCGCCACCACCAGCAGATGCCTTAATCATGACGGGGTAGCCAATTTCAGATGCAATTTTCACGGCCTCATCTGCATCAGAGATCAATCCCATGACACCTGGCACAATGGAAACATCAGCATCACCTGCAATTTTCTTTGAGGTGATTTTATCGCCCATCGCTTCAATAGCACCCTTCGGAGGGCCCACAAAGGTGATGCCAGCCTCTGCTAGGGCTTCAGAAAATGCTGCACGCTCTGATAGAAATCCATATCCAGGATGCACAGCATCCGCGCCAGTCTGCTGGCAAGCTGCAATAATTTTCTCAATTATCAAATAGCTGTCCGCGGCAGGAGCAGCACCAATATAAACAGCCTCATCAGCCATTTTCACATGTAGGGCATTCTTGTCTGCATCAGAATATACCGCAACCGTCGCAATACCCATGCGTTTGGCTGTTTTCATAACGCGGCAAGCAATCTCACCACGATTTGCAATCAATAATTTTTTCATCTTTAAAATCTTCTACAAATCAATGGTTACAGAGGAATATTATCGTGTTTCTTATGCGGCATGGACACTGTCTTGCGCTTTAGCAACGCAAAAGACCGCACCACACGGCGTCGCGTATTATGTGGGCGAATAACTTCGTCAATAAAGCCGCGCTGTGCTGCTATGAATGGGTTTGCAAACCTATCTTCATATTCTTTGGTGCGTTGTGCGATTTTTTCAGGATCATCTTTTTCATCACGATGAATGATTTCCACCGCACCTTTGGCCCCCATCACGGCAATTTCAGCTGTAGGCCACGTATAATTCACATCTGCCCGAATATGTTTTGATGCCATTACATCATAAGCACCGCCATAAGCCTTGCGTGTAATGACTGTTACAAGAGGAACAGTTGCCTGCGCATAAGCAAATAGCAATTTTGCACCATGTTTGATGATGCCGCCATATTCCTGTGATGTGCCCGGCAGAAAGCCCGGAACATCCACCAATGATAAAATTGGAATATTGAAGGAATCACAGAATCTCACAAAGCGAGCAGCTTTGCGTGATGCATCTATATCAAGACATCCCGCAAGAACGAGCGGCTGGTTTGCTACAACGCCAACAGTTTCACCGCCCATCCTGATAAAGCCACAAAGTATATTGCCTGCATGATCTTTTTGAATTTCGAAGAAGTCACCTTCATCAGCAATTTTCAAAATTAGCTCTCGCATATCATAAGGCTGGTTTGGGTTATCCGGCACCAGAGTGTCTAAAGAAAAATCTTCTCTATCAACGGGATCTAAAGTTGGCTTTACAGGTGGCTTCTCTGACGCACTCAGAGGCAGAAAACTATAGAAGCGCCGCAATTCGGTTAGCGCTACAATATCATTTTCATAGGCGCCATCTGCTACAGACGATTTTTTTGTATGTGTGGTCGCCCCTCCGAGTTCTTCAGCTGTTACAATTTCATTAGTTACTGTCTTGACTACATCTGGGCCTGTAACAAACATGTAAGAGCTGTCACGCACCATAAAGATGAAATCTGTCATGGCAGGAGAATAAACGGCACCACCAGCACAAGGCCCCATAATCATGGAAATTTGCGGGATAGCGCCAGAGGCTTGCGCATTGCGCCAAAATACCTCTGCATAGCCGCCAAGACTAGCAACGCCCTCTTGAATGCGCGCACCACCTGAATCATTCAAACCAATAACAGGCACGCCATTCTGCATGGCCATATCCATAATTTTACAAATTTTCTCGGCATGCGTCTCAGATAGAGAACCACCAAATACAGTGAAATCTTGTGCATATACATAGACAGGGCGACCATCAATTGTGCCCCAGCCTGTTACAACGCCATCGCCTGGGATTTTTGTATCTTCCATACCAAAATCTGTGCAACGATGCGTTTTATAGAGGTCATATTCCTCGAAACTATCTGGGTCCAACAATACTAATAGCCGTTCTCTGGCTGTTAGCTTGCCTTTTGCATGTTGCGCATCGATACGGCGCTGCCCGCCGCCTAAGCGCGCTTCTTCACGCCGCAATTCCAGCTGTTCGATAATGTCCATTATCCCCTCGTTAAACATTCAACTCTAGCTACTTTACTCTGAAATACATAATAGCAAAGCGCAAAGGTAATTAGAGGTCCTTGTGCGGGGGATGTTTACTAACCACAAGGACCCTTCGCAACCCGTTTCAACAGGGCTGTGCTTATAACTTCTATTCCATCACTGGTATAGAAAACTCGCCACCTTCTTTAATGCCAGAAGGCCATCGTGATGTCACGGTTTTTGTTCTTGTATAAAAGCGGAATGCATCTGGTCCATGCTGATTTAAATCACCAAAGACAGATTTCTTCCATCCGCCAAATGTATGATAGGCAAGAGGCACAGGAATAGGCACATTCACACCAACCATGCCGACATTTACGCGCGCTGCAAAATCGCGCGCTGTGTCACCATCTCGCGTGAAGATGGCTGTGCCATTTCCATATTCATTATCCATAGCCAGCTTGAGCGCATCCTCATAGCTGTCAGCACGCACTGTAGAGAGTACAGGCCCAAAAATCTCCTGCTTGTAAATCTCCATATCTGGCGTGACATTATCAAATAAATGCGGCCCTACAAAAAAGCCATCCTCATAGCCTTGCAGGCTGAAATCACGCCCATCAACGACAAGCGTGGCACCCTGTTCTAATCCAGAGTCTACAAGCCCTAGGATCTTTTCCTTCGCCGCTGCTGTTACAACAGGGCCATAATCAATATCATTACCAGCTGTATAGGGACCTACTTTCAGCGCCTCGATACGAGGCACAAGCTTTTCGATTAGTTTATCAGCTGTGGCTTGACCCACCGGAACAGCAACAGAAATAGCCATACATCTCTCGCCAGCAGCCCCATAACCAGCACCCACTAGGGCATCAGCAGCCTGGTCCATATCTGCATCAGGCATGACAATCATGTGGTTTTTAGCACCACCAAAACATTGTGCTCTTTTGCCTGTCGCGGCAGCGCGTGCATAGATATATTCAGCAATCGGCGTTGAACCGACAAATCCGACGGCTTGAATAATCGGGCTATCTAGCAAAGCATCAACAGCTTCCTTATCGCCATTAACAACCTGCAGGACACCATCTGGCAAACCAGCTTCTTTCATAAGCTCAGCTAGCATTAACGGCACTGATGGGTCTCTTTCGGATGGCTTTAGAACCATCGCATTACCTGCAGCAAGTGCAGGACCCATTTTCCACATCGGGATCATAGCTGGGAAATTGAACGGCGTTATACCAGCAA